>JAIXVO010000531.1 GCA_027482985.1 Cyanobacteriota bacterium | reverse complement strand
ATCAGCTTCGGTTCATCCTTCGCAGGCAATTTCAGTACCGCCGACCATACTGTCAGGGCATCTTCCGGCGTTTGTCCCGTCAACTGCACAAACACTTCCACCGTCCCGTACTTAAATTTCCATAAATGCCCCGCTTCACTACGATTCACCATCGCTGTATTGTCAGCGGCAAGACTAGCAATCACCGTTTCAATCACTCCCACCAAATTTGTGGCCGTTTCGTCATCCACAATTTGATCCGCGATCGCGTCATTGGCAGCAGAGGATGCAAGTGTCATAACCAAGTTGTCCCACGGGCTAAAGGCTTTTAGCGTCTACGTTAGCGTTAATTGCAGGGTCTCTGAACAAGTTCTTGGGATTTCTTCAGAAAGAAGGGAGGAGGAATGGGAGGGAGGGGAGGGAGCCAGGAGTCAGAAAAACAACATCTCAACCCCTAACCCCAATCCCAAACCCCTATTCCCCATATCCCAACCTCTACTTCCGGGCCTCAGCGGGAGGCTTCTTCATGACCTGCGATCGCCCGATGCCGTTCAGAAACAGCGGTACGAATTTCTCCATGAAGGCTTGCGGGTCGCGGTTCCAGGCGCGTTGGGCGACATCAATGCGGGTCATTTGCAGGTCGGGAGACAGCAGCGTGTAGGGCAACCGTTCCATCAAGTATTGGGTGCGTTCCACCAAGGGCATCGTGTTGGCGATATCCAGCAAATTACCGACTCTGCGTAACTCTGCACCCATTGTGAAGTCCATACCCGCTTCGTAAGCCGCTTGCTCGATCGCCGCATATTTGCGCTTCGCCAGGTCTACCTTTTCCCGCATTTCGGCGCTGCGATCGGCAATTCGAGCTAATCGCCGATTACCCCACCGCACATGTCCCGCTTCTTCGGGGAAAATGCGTTCAATCGTCTCCCGGATTTTGATATTTTCCTCTGTTTGAGGAGCCTGCTTCAGCGCGTAAATGTGGGCAGAGAAATATTCACAACCCCGCTTTTCGGTGACATTGATGGAAGCCAGCGCCGCGATCACCCCATCTTCAAAGGTGTCTTCATTAAACGCGTCTTGATCCAGGAGTCGTTCAAATTCGTTGATGTAGGACATCCCCGGCGGATTGCCGACATTTGCGCCCAGATCGATCAGCAGGTCGGTTAACCACATGGCATGACGCGCTTCATCCGAGATGTGATGCGACAAATCCCGAACTAAATCTTGGGGCTGACCGTTGAGCTTTTCAATCAAATCAGTCAGGTCTTTACAACTCCGCTGTTCGTTATAGCGATAACGATTCAAGGTGATCAAATGAATTTCGCGATCGCGCACCACCTGCGTCAAAATTTCGCGGGCACCCAGAGCGTTATTAAATTTCTTGGGATAAGCAACAGTCATAGGAACATCGATGGGTAAAGAGAATTCAACACACTACACAG
The DNA here is from genome assembly GCA_027482985.1 of Cyanobacteriota bacterium. Classification (GTDB taxonomy): domain Bacteria; phylum Cyanobacteriota; class Cyanobacteriia; order Leptolyngbyales; family Leptolyngbyaceae; genus JSC-12. The sequence goes on along the minus strand of JAIXVO010000531.1, from coordinate 16,683 downwards.
CGCTGTTGGCAAGCGTAAAAATCAACAGACAGACTGCGGCTCACTTGTGAACAAGTGTAACGAATCTGAATTGCAGAATTCAGGCCAAATGAAAAGTTTTTCTAATGTTTGGGGACAAAAAAACAGCGATCGCGCGATCGCTGTTTTTTGGTATTAACTCTGGTGAGGTGGGTGCGGGTAATGGGTAATCGCGCGATCGCTGTCTTTTGCCATGAACGCTGGTGAGGTAGGCGCGGGTAATGGGTCATTGGTAATTGCTCTGTTTGTGACAAAGATCGCGCGATCGCTGTCTTTTGCCATGAATCCCGGTGAGGTGGCGCGGGTGATGGGTAATAGGTAATTGCTCTGTTTGTGCCAGAGACCCATTACCCATTACCCATTACCCATTACCCATTACCCATCACCCCTGCCCTTAGCAGTCATAATAAAGCGCGAATTCGTAAGGGTGAGGCCGAATGCTGACGGGGATGACTTCGCGATCGAGTTTGTAGCTGATCCAGTTTTCGATGAAGTCTTCCGTGAACACGCCACCAGCGGTTAAGAATTCGTGGTCTTTCTCCAGGTTCTTTAAGGCATCCATGAGAGAAGCGGGAGTCGAGGGGACTTTTGCCAGTTCTTCAGGGCTGAGTTCGTAAATGTCCACGTCCAACGAAGAACCCGGATCAATTTCGTTCTTGATTCCGTCAATCCCGGCGCACAGCATGGCTGCGAACGCGAGATAGGGGTTGCAGGAGGGGTCGGGGCAGCGGAATTCCAACCGTTTAGCTTTGGGATTGTCGCCTGTGAGCGGAATCCGGATGGAAGCGGAACGGTTGCCCTGGGAGTAAGCCAGGTTCACAGGTGCTTCAAATCCAGGCACCAGACGCTTGTAGGAGTTGGTGGAGGGGTTGGTGAAGGCCAGCAGTGCCGGAGCGTGCTTCAACAAACCACCGATGTAGTTGAGGGCAGTTTTGCTGAGTTGGGCATAGCCGTCGCCGAAGAAGGTGGGCTGGCCGCCTTTCCAGATGGATTGGTGGCAGTGCATCCCGGTGCCGTTATCGCCAAACAACGGTTTGGGCATGAAGGTCACGGTTTTGCCATACTTCTTGGCGACGTTCTTGATGCAGTACTTGTAGGTCATCAAGTAGTCAGCCGCTTGCACTAGTTCCGCAAACCGGAAACCCAGTTCGCACTGACCGCCCGTGGCGACTTCATGGTGATGCTTCTCGATGGGCACCCCACACTTCAGCATGGTCAACAACATTTCAGTCCGAATGTCTTGCAGGGTGTCGGTGGGTGCAACGGGGAAATAGCCTTCTTTGTTGCGCGGCTTGTAAGCCAGGTTGCCACCCGCTTCTTCCCGCCCGGAGTTCCACACGCCTTCAATACTATCGACGTGGTAGTAGCCGGAGTTTTGGGTTTGGTCAAACCGCACATCGTCGAAGATGAAAAATTCTGCCTCGGGACCAAAATAGCAGGTGTCGCCAATGCCGCTGGAGGTTAAGTAGTCGAGGGCTTTTTGTGCGATCGATCGCGGGTCACGAGCGTAAGGCTGACCAGTCCGCGGCTCCACGATGCTACAAATCATGCTCAGGGTCGGCTCTTCCATGAAGGGGTCGATCCAGGCGGTGTTGGGATCGGGCACCATGGCCATGTCAGAGTCGTTGATGGCTTTCCAGCCCCGGATACTCGATCCATCGAAGGCAACGCCCTCGGTAAAACTGCTCTCGTCGATCATGTTGTGGTACAGCGTCAAATGCTGCCACGTTCCTGGGGTATCAATAAACTTCAGATCGATCATCTGAATGTTGTCACGCTTGATCCATTCCAGGATTTCCTGAGCGGTTGCCATGAAGTACTCCTTCTTCGGTCTGTTCTAAACGCTTAAACTAATCAGTGGGGACAATTGAGGTGAAGAACCTAGGTGTTCAGTCATCATTAAGCGGCTCTGTCAGCGCTGTGGAGCACTACATAACCGCAAATTTGAAGAGTTGTATCCCATCACATCTGAATCATCCTAAAGAGAGGTTTGCGCCGATTTTGTATAGGAAGATACAAAATGCTGGATAGCGGTATAAATTTCAACTCGGCTTAAGACCCTGTGATATTCGTTGTTCCAGGAAAACTGATGGGAATCTTCAGGAATCGATCGTCAGTGTTTGCCAACAATTATCTTTGGGCGACATTGAAGGTAACCGATGGACATACACAAAGCGTTTGGATATGTGGACTTGCTCAACATCTCTTAATACGTGAAATGCTTGAAATAACTGGGTTGTAGGTTGACGCTGCGTGATAAACTGACCGTAAACCTGGCACACCCAACTGATGCCCGTTGCAGGGTTGCGCTAGGCATAATCAAATCTGTTTAGATTAGTTGCTGGAAGGACGATTGGGAGAAGAATTCAATGCGGGATGCAGTAACAAGCCTGATTAAGAACTACGACAATACGGGTCGATACCTCGATCGCAATGCGATGGATCGGCTGAAAGATTATTTTGCTTCGGGAATGGTTCGCGTTCAGGCTGCTTCGGTGATTACCTCGAATGCCGCCGCGATCGTGAAACAAGCTGGGTTGCGCTTGTTTGAAGAGCAGCCTGAACTGATCCGACCGAGTGGGAATGCCTACACCACACGCCGATATGCTGCCTGCTTGCGGGATATGGATTACTATCTGCGCTATGCCAGCTATGCCCTCGTGGCAGGGGACACCGATGTTTTAGACGAGCGGGTGCTGGAAGGCTTGCGCGAAACCTACAACTCTCTGGGTGTGCCCATTGGCCCGACTGTGCAAGGCATCCAAATCATGAAAGAAATCGTGCAAGCCCAACTGGAAGAAGCAGGGATATCCGCAACCACCGTCCTGGATCAGCCCTTCGACTACATGATTCGGGAATTGAGCGAGAAGAATATTTAGGCTGACGAGTCCAGACTGGCTACCGGATCGTGGGTCTGGTGGATAGTTCTGAACTGGTCTCCAAGCTATGGGGTGTGAGCGATCGCACCCTTATTTTTTTGATCTGAATTGGTTTGTAAACTCAGTTGAGTCCGTCTGTCCCTCAGTGCGATCGCGTTATGCCTCATCACTATCATTTGATTGCCGAAGGTAACCCCGCCATCATCTACGGTACGCGCGGCGGTGCCCCGGAAAAAATCTTGCCCATCCTGGAACCCTTTCTCGAAAAGTTTTGGCGCGAACGTGAATCGTTTGGCGAATATGCCGACACCCCAGAATGTTTAATTGCTCAACTCACCGTCCGGTTTGGCTTTGAAACCGCAGAAGATGACTTTTCCAACATTCGGGTCGGGGTCAATTTTCATGCCGATGCCGCCTACCTGTACTGGATTGGTTTAAATAAAACAGTGCAAGTGTGGGTCGCGACGGAAGCGTATCGGCAAAATCCGGCGATCGGTCTGGATGGGTGCTGCTTATGGGAGTCATCGGCCTCAGAAAAGTCGAGTTAAGCTATGGTGAAATCATGACTAGGCGTATTTGAGGGTTGAATGCGATGCCAGAAAATCCGCTCCTGCTGGATTATGAGGAACCCTCCCTCCCTCCCAACGATTTGATTTTTGATGACGGAGAACCATTGGCGTCGAATCGCCACAGAATTGCGATGAATGTTTTGATCGAGTCGGTGCTAGAGGCTTTTCGCGATCGCACAGACTTTTTTGTGGGTGGCAATCTATTCGTCTACTACAGCCGCCAACAAGCCATGAATCGCGACTTTCGTGGCCCTGATTTTTTCGTCACGCTCAATGTGGATAGTCAGCGGGAGCGCAAAGCTTGGGTTGTTTGGGAAGAGAACGGACGCTACCCGGATGTCGTGGTTGAGTTGATGTCGCCCACGACCGCCCGCGTTGATCAGACCGTGAAGAAAGAACTTTATCAAGACATCTTTCACACCCTGGATTACTACATTTACGATCCCTTCGATCCCACCTCTTTTCAAGGATGGCATCTGAATGCGCGGCGGCAGTATGAACCACTCGTTCCCAACGATCGCGGTTGGCTCTGGTGTGAGACGTTGGAGCTGTGGCTCGGACTCTGGCAAGGTCGCATTCAACGAGAGCCTGCGGTGGAAACCTGTGCTTGGTTGCGATTTTACGATCCTCAAGGTGATTTAGTGCTGTTGCCGCAAGAGTCGGCGTTGCAAGCACAAATGGCAGCAGCGGCGGCAGCAGCGAGAGCACAAGCCCTTGCCGAGCAGTTGCGTGCTCTGGGCGTTGATCCAGACGCGATCGCCTAAAGCTGTTCTGGTTGCTCGTCGTCGCCAATGGAGAGTGCCAGTTGATAGATTTGGCGGCGGGGGAGGGCGGTTTGTTGGGCGAGTTGGCGGCTGGCCTGCGATCGCGAAAAGCCTTGTTTGAGTAAGTCCTGCAATTCGGCAATGAGTGCCGCTTCGGACAAAATCGGTTGGCTGAGTGTGGCACCCGCGACGACGAGGGTAAATTCCCCCGTGGGTTCGCGAGTGGTGTGATGAGCGATCGCTGCTGCCAACGTGCCGCGCCACAATTCCTCATGCAGTTTCGTCAATTCGCGGGCTAAGACGATGAGGCGATCGCCGCCAAACACGTCTGCCATTTCCTGTAAGGTTTGCCGCACGCGATGGGGCGCTTCGTAAAAAATCAGAGTACGTGGTTCGGCCTTCAATTGCTCCAACCGCTCCCGGCGCTTACTGGCACTGGTATTTGCCAGAAAGCCTTCAAATACAAAGCGATCGCAGGGTAAGCCCGAAGCTACCAGCGCCGAAATTGCTGCCGTTGGTCCCGGAATGGGCACGACCGCAACCCCCGCTTCAATACAGGCTTGCACCAATTCATACCCCGGATCAGAAACTCCCGGCATCCCGGCATCCGTCACCAGGGCGATCGCCTGTCCCTGCTGTAACCGCTGCACCAATTCGGGAATGCGCCCCTTCTGATTGTGTTCGTGATAGCTAATCTGCGGCGTGGTGATTTGAAAATGCTGCAACAGTCTGCCCGTGTGACGCGTATCTTCCGCCGCGATCGCATCCACCGCCTGCAACAGACGCACCGCCCGAAAAGTCATATCCTCCAGATTCCCAATCGGCGTGCCGACGAGATAGAGGGTTCCAGGTTTGCAGGCATTGGCGGACATGGGCAGTTAAAGCTGAAGGTCAACGAGGATGGGTAAATGATCGGAGCCGATGTTCGCCCCGACTTGGCGATCGCGTGTCACCAGCTTAGGACTATGCAGACAGTGATCAATCGGGATTTGCAAGAAGTGGGGTAGGCTGGCGTGCCAGGTGGGTTGGAGGCCAAACCCATTTTGCGAATTGTGTAAGCCACTCGCTTGTAGCAATTGCCTGAAAGTTAAAGACCAGGGTGTATTGTTGAAGTCGCCAATGACGATCGCGTGGCTGTCTTGCTTCAGGATACGCTGACTCCACTCCGCCAGTGCTGCAAATTCTACTTTTTGATAGGCGACCGTTGCCGCACTCCGGGGCCGAATCACATGGAAACAGAGCAGTTCCAGCGTTTTGCCGCCAGATTCGATGGTGGTTTGCAGTAAAGGGCGATCGCTATCCGCTGGCAGATGAATCACCTCGGCACTTTTCACCTGCAGCGGTTGGCGGGGTTGGCGAGTCATGAACCAGGCAGTGCCGTGACTATTCGAGCGGGGGTCAGCTTTGATCAGTTGGTAATTCGTCAGTCCTTTGACGAGTTGGGGTAGGGTATCTGGAGTGACTTCCAAGAGTGAAATGAGATCGGCGGACTGGGTATTGGCGAAAGCGATCGCAGGTTGCACCTCGGATCTATCATGATCTAGCGTCAGGTGCAGCAATCTTAAGGAGGGAGCCACGGGGGATGGTTGAGCGGATCTCCCTATCAGGATGGGCATAATCAGGGTCAGATTGAGGAGCAGGATCAGGCTCCAACCCAACGCCCACAGTTTGCCAACAGGCGATCGCGCCACGCTGACATTCACAAACACGGCAATCACCAGAATTAGGCAATATTGCGGACGGGGATGTTCCAGAAAGCTGAACCCCCACCAGAACGCACTCCCAAAGGCCAGCAGCGCCGCAATGCCCGCGCCACCCGCCAGGGTGTTAACGATCCCAAGCACGAATAGTCTAGCCATGATGCAGTCTCAGGAAATGGTGAGAGGCCGGAGGATTTTAGGACAGGGCACGACCGCAGCGCTCCCGCTGCCTGTACTCAGCTTTCCCCACCCGACCGCTAACCGACTCCTGCCAACATCGATTCTTCTAGCTCAACGGGTTGTCCGGCAAGGGCATATTCTTGCAGCCTCGCGATCGCGCGATCGATGATCTCGACTCCTTGCTGGACATTTTCGATCGTGCTGAGCTGACCGCGTAGTTCCGCCGCGCCCATGAAGCCTTTGGCATACCAGGTCATGTGTTTGCGAGCCTGCCGCACGCCGCGATCGCCCTTGTACTCGAACAGCATTTGTAAGTGTTCCCGCGCACACTCTAACCGTTCAATCGGCGTGGGAGCGAGTTTTTCCTGACCCGTTTTGAGGAAATGATCAATTTCTCCCACCAAAAAGGGATAGCCCATCGTGCCCCGGGAACACATCACGCCATCCGCCCCGGTTTGTTCCAGGCAGGTTACAGCCGCTTCGACGGAAAAGATATCGCCATTGGCAATCACCGGGATAGACAACACCTGTTTCACTTTGGCAATCCATTCCCACTTGGCTGGCCCGTTGTAGCCCTGCGATCGCGTCCGCCCATGCACCGTAATCATTTGGGCACCCGCCGCTTCCATGCGACGGGCAAACTCCAGAATGGTGATCTCTTGGTCTGTCCAGCCGATGCGAGTTTTGACGGTGACAGGTACATTGACGGCATTCACCACAGATCGCACAATTTCCCCTGCCAGTTCCGGTTGCCGCAAGAGGGAAGACCCGCCGCCATTCTTGGTAATTTTGTTGACTGGACAGCCCATGTTGATGTCCACCGTATCCGCCCCTTCCGCCACTGCCATCTGCGCGGCTTCGGCCAAAAAATCGGGACGGCAATCAAACAATTGAATGCTAATAGGACGCTCGTTCGGGTCCACTTCCATAATCTTGGGCAGTTGTTTGACGTAGTGTAGCCCCGTTGCGTTCACCATTTCCGTATACATCATGGAAGTCGGCGCATACCGTCGCACCAACCGCCGAAACACCAGATCCGTCACGCCTGATAAGGGCGATTGCAACACCCGACTTTGGACGGCAAAACTGCCAATCTGCAAGGGTTGGGACAGGCGTTTGTGTAATTCCGGCGACAACGTAACCATGCTGCTTTCCACTCACAGTGTCAGTCTTCCATTCTACTGAAGCCTGCCAGGGAACAGTCGATTCCCCCCAAAATACCGTTATCTGGCATAGAGCCGAATGGTGCGATCGCTCGGTAATCGCGGCTGGATGCGGGTGGCAGGGGCATAGTCGGGATTGCCCGCCTGGGGAATGGCAGCGGTGGGAAAGGTGGGGAGTAGGGTTAAGGTGCCAGCTTGATATTTCAGGGCGATCACGTGGCGGTAGGGGACGGTGATGGTGGGATGCACAAAGCCTTCTGGGGTGAAAGTCCAGGCGTTGTCGCTGGGATGTTCGCCCGTTTCATAGACAAAATAGCCCATCACCTGTTTGCCGGGATAAAGCAAATGCAGCGGCACATCGAACCACATCACCAGGCCGAAGGGATCTTGCGCGTAGGCTTTGGGTAAATTCGTCAGCAGAATCAGGGTTTGGGGGGCAATGTCGGGCACTAGTTGCGAGACTTGCTGCATCACATTTTGGTGCAGTTTCCAGCGCGATTCATGGAAGCCCTGGAGCAAGACGCTGGTACGAATGCCATAAAACAGGATGACCGTACACAGCCCGATCGCCGCCCATGCCTTCCCTTTGCCCCGTTGCGCCAGTTGAGTCAGCAGACTAATACCACCCACTATCGCGATCGCCGCCCCCACACTGGCAAGCATTTGCGTGCGCCAGAAAATCACATTCCCCGCCAGCAAGACATACACCGGGAAACTCAGAATTAAGATCAGCACCCCAATTTGAGTGACTGCCCCCAGTTGCGACAGGGCAGGCAGTTGCACCGTCACCCCCGGCAGCCGCAGCAGGAGATAGAGGGCGATCGCCCAGGCGACCACACACAGCACCGCCACCCCTGGAGCCAACACCCCCACGCCGATCACAGGAGTATTGCTGCCCCACTGCCAGAACTGCAAACTTTGCCCGATGTGAGTCAGCCAATCTTGAGCGATCGCCAGCGGTGTGAGATCCGATCGCAAAACCGTTTTTTGATAGTCGTTAAAACTTTTGGTCAGGGTGCGATGCAGTTGCAATCCCGCATAAATGGCAGGCAGGATATACCAAACTGCTGTGGTGAACCAGAAGCGGTGATCGCGCTTGGGGCGGACTGCATATAGCATGACAGGCACGATCAGCAGAATGAAAAAATGACTTTCATACGTCCAGAGCGAGACATATAGCGCCAGGAGTGCCGCCACGGTCCACCCGATTGTCCCCCGCAGACAAGTGCTCAAGTAGCCTTCAACTAAGCAATAAACCGACAGGACACCCAGAAAAATAAAGCCGAGTTGGTGCAACTGACCCACCCAATTCAGCGCCCCATCTGCCGCATGCGCGATCGCCACGGTTCCCACTAGCACGGCAAACAGGGGATGCCCTGGCCAGATGCGGTAGAACAGCAGAAATAACACCACTCCTTTGCCCCACCACAGCAAGCCATACATCACTTGAAACGAGAAGTAACTGCCATCCCCCAGCAGATAGGCCAACCCCATAAACAGACTGTTAAAAGGCCGCAACTCATCCACATACATGAGGCAAGCGCGAACATCACTCAGGCAAGGCGTAATCAGATGGGTTTCAAATGTCAACCCGCGATCGCCCGCAAACAGTCCCCATGCCCCCATTACCAAAATCCAGTAGAGCAGCAGCGTCAACCCAATGACGAGCCGCGATCGCGAGGGGAGAAGAGGAGAATGGTCTTGATGCATGAGTCCAGTTTAGGGGAAAGGGGGGTTGGAGGTGCGAGAGGAGATCGCGCGCAGTCCCTATTTTCCTCTTGGTAGAGACGGACCCCTGTCGCTACCGCGCTGGCTCCACCCTCGAATCGCTGCGCACCGAGCCGGCTTTCCCCCATTCTGATCCCTGTCCTGTTTCGTCCGTCAGACTTCATTCTTGAGTTTCTGCTGCTTCCATGTCTCATCTTGTAAATGCGTGATAGCATGGGTTACCGTTTAACCAGCAGGGCGAACCGTCGTCGAGGCAAGGGATTAACGTTGTGGCTCATACCTTTTTAATACAGCCAGGACGCTGGACAATGCAGGGGCACTGGCTCGAACGGAACGGCTTACCAGTTTCCGTTGTCGGTAAAACTTTAGTGGCCTGGAGCCGGGATGACTGGTTCACGATGGTGACCAAGTTGGTGTTTCCGGGCAGCGATCGCGAAGAAATTTCGTTGCAATATCGGGGCAGGTTAGATCTGAGGGAACGGCAATACACGTTCGTGTTGCAACATAGCCTGTTGGGGAAAGTCGAAGGCGAAGGCTGGGTGGCGCAGGAGTCGATTGTGCAGCGATACTGGGTGTTGGGCGATCGACAACGGCGCAGTGGCTTTGAAACCATGTATCGGGTGGACGAAAATCGCTACTATTTATCGAGTGGCATTATGGCCGGACATTACCTGACAAGCACCATGGAGACAACGATTGAACGCCAGCTAGAATAAAGCAGATTTCTGTTTGACAACAGCGACAGCGTTCGCCCTTGTGTGACCTGTCAATTCCCATCAGAGGTTGCACTGAGCAGCAAGGACTCCATCTGGGATTACTAATGGTATGACAACGGCAGACCCGAAAGACCCGAACATTGGACGTGTGATTGCGAACCGCTACCATCTGGTTGAGTTGGTAGGTAAAGGGGCTATGGGGCGAGTGTATCGCGCTGAAGACACATTGTTAGGGAGTGTGATTGCGGTCAAGTTTTTGGCGGTCACGCTGGTGTCAGGGCAAAAGATGCGCGATCGCTTCAAGGCTGAAGCTCGCACCTGTGCCCAATTGGGGCAAAAAAGTTTGCATATCGTCCGGGTGACTGATTATGGTGTCAATGGCGAGGATGTGCCGTTTTATGTAATGGAATATCTGCAGGGCGAGAGCTTGAGCGAGGTGATCAATAAGCAAGCCATTCCTCTGCCCCGCTTTTTGAGTCTGGCCCGCCAAATCTGTTTAGGGTTGCAATGTGCTCATCAGGGGATTTTGATGGACGGGCAACTGTGTCCGATTATTCACCGCGACATCAAGCCCAGTAATATTTTGGTCAGCCATGATGCGGGCTTTGGCGAGTTGGTGAAAGTGCTGGATTTTGGCATTGCCAAGTTACTGCAAGAAGACAGCGGCCAGACGAATTCGTTTATGGGCACGCTCCCCTACTCTTCTCCGGAGCAGATGGAAGGGCAAGATCTCGACCCCCGTTCGGACATTTATAGCTTCGGCATTATGATGTTTGAGATGCTGACGGGAAAAATGCCGCTTCAGGCCGAAACCCATTCCTTTGGCAGTTGGTACAAGACGCATCATTTTCAACAACCGCGCACGTTTGATTCAGTGAACCCCGCGCTGAAGTTACCGAAAGCGTTGGAAGGGTTAGTTATGAGTTGCCTCGCGAAGAAGCCGAGCGATCGCCCGCAATCCGTGAGCGCAATCTTAAAGGCGCTGGTGCCATTGGAGGAACGGTATAGTCACGGTCGTGAGGTTAGCAGTCGGATTGGGGAAGCCCTTGCTCGACAAAGTCAGGTAGAGGCGCAAAGAGTCATTTCACCCGTTTCGCTTCTTGAGGATCTTCATCAATCTGCCGTCTGGCCGAAAGATAAGCCGATCGCCCAAATTGTGTTCCCGCAAATCTACACGCGCGGCAAAGAGTCGATGATGACAATTTGGGTAATGCTGCCGGGACCGGAAATCCAAAGTCTGCAAATCAATCGACTCTACAATCGCATTTACCAAAACTTTCTTTGTACGATGTCGCCACATCCGATGGTGCTGTGGATTACGGCCTTGTATAACCGCTTTCACAGTCGCGAAACGGGTCCCCGCTGGCTACGCTGCAATCTGGATTTAAAAACGGCTCAGGGACAGGCGATGATCCGGTTGCTGGCCAAAACCGGAGAGTTTCAGATCTTGCTATTTGCCCAGGATAATCCCCATCAATGTGCTCACATTATTCGGGTGACCATCCGGCGAGAGCAATGTTCCATGCTGGAACAATGGGCGATCATTGCGCAATCTACCCCTTCCGTGGATTCTCCTGCTACCAGCAAAAATCTGTTGATGAATAAGTTTGAAATTCTCAAACCCCGCATCATCGACGAGTTGGAAAAATCGGATGATTTGCCGTCCTGGGGCAACTCTTAACGCACCGTGGGGGAACTGATGGCAGGGACAATGAACCGATGACAAGCTACAACTTTTGCCTGGTGGATGTATTTGCGGAACGCCGCTATGCCGGGAATCCGCTGGCAGTGGTCACGAATGCAGGCAGTCTGTCAACTGAGCAAATGCAGCAGATTGCCCGTGAAATCAACTTCTCAGAAACCACCTTCATCCTGTCGCCGGAACTGCGGGATGGTGGCTATGATGTGCGGATTTTTACCCCGGCGCGGGAACTGCCCTTTGCCGGACATCCCACATTGGGTACTGCCTTCGTGCTGCAACAGGAAGTGATCCGGCAACCCGTCCCCCAAATCACGCTGAATCTGGCAGTAGGACAAATTCCTGTGACGATCGCTCCCCCCTCCACCCAGCCCCCAATTTTGTGGATGCAGCAACCCGCGCCCACCTTTGGAGCCACAGTGACGGCAGACGCGATCGCTCCCGTCCTGGGGCTTGATCCCAGCGCCATCGATCCCCGCTATCCGGTGCAGGAAGTCTCGACCGGGGTGCCGTTCCTGATGGTGCCCCTGCAGTCGTTAACCGCCTTACAGCAAATCCGCGTCCACCCGGATCGCCTGATGACGCTGGTGGCAGACCTCCAGGCGAAAGAGGTGTTTGTCTTCTGTCCCGAAACTCGGCATCCTGCGAATCACTTCAGTGCCCGCATGTTTGCGCCCCTGATGGGCATTGCGGAAGATCCGGCCACGGGTTCCGCCAACGGTTGTTTGGCGGCGTACCTGGTGCAGCATCAGGTCATGGGTACGGACACGATTCAGGTTCAGGTAGAGCAAGGCTATGAAATGGGACGGCCTTCCCTGTTGCTGCTGACGGCGGCGCGATCGGAGGCGACAATTAGGGTGCAAGTTGGCGGCAGTGTGGTGATGGTGGCAAGAGGCGAATTCGTTTAACGGTTGGTTTTGGTTGCAGCCTGTTGTCGTCGCCACGCAGCAATGACGAGGTGAATTTCGTCGTAACCAAACACTTCCCCCAGGTAATCCCGGACTTTGCGGCGAGAGTCGGCACCGACGACTTGAATCGCGGCGATGATCCGTTCCTGGCGATCGGGGAGAACGAGCGTTTCCAGGGGCACGTCGTAGCCCATTTCGATCAGTTCTGCCAGGTGTGCCGTAATCGTACTCAGACGCAGATTCCGCTCCTCGGCAATCTCGAAGGGTTTGAGTCCTTGCTGGTAAAGTTTGAACGTGTGCAGATGGGTTTCAGCGGGGTAAAGGGTCGGTTCTGGCAATGGCTGGCTGGGACGAGCCGCGATCGCCCCCGATCTGACAGGCTCCAGCGACAACCCATGTTCCTGTCGAAAGGCGCGAATTTCGGCCAAAAACACGGCTCCGTATTGTTCTAGCTTGCGGCTCCCAACGCCCGAAATCTCGGCAAACTGCGTTTCATTCAAGGGTTGGGTTTCTGCCATTTCCCGCAAACTGGCATTTTGAAACACCACATAGGGCGGCACCGACTGTTCATCTGCCAACCGTTTACGGAGTTTTTGCAGCCGTTGAAAGAGTGCTTCCACCTGTTCGGTATCGTGGGCAGTGGTCGTGTTGGTGCTGGTACTGGCGGGTTTGGGCGGCACCGCGATCGCCACGGCTCGTTGTTTCCGCAACACTTCCCAACTCAATTCGTTCAACTGCAACACGGAATAACCATCGCTGGTTTCATCCACCAACCCTTGATGGATCAGCGATCGCGCCAGCATTTTCCACTCATCGGCAGTGCGATCTTTGCCGATGCCGTAAGTCGAGAGGCGATCGTGCCCATTTTGCAGCAGGCGTTGATTCTTGGAACCGCGCAACACGTCGATGACGTAATTCATCCCAAACCGTTGGTTCACTCGCGCCACACAGGACAGAAACTTTTGGGCTTCAATCGTCCAGTCTTCAATCGGTTTGGGGTTGAGGCAGTTGTCACAATTACCACAGTTGCCGGGAAACGCTTCGCCAAAGTAGCCCAACTGGATAATCCGGCGGCATTCCGTCGCCTGGGCATAGTCAATCACGCGGCGTAACTGCTGGGTGGCAATTCGTTGTTCGTCCGCCAGCGGTTCGCCCGAAGCGGGATCAACCTTTTGGCTAATCAGGAATTCGACTGTCTTAATATCACCCGCTCCAAAAAATAAGAGGCAATGGGCCGGTTCCCCATCCCGTCCGGCGCGGCCTGATTCCTGGTAATAGCCTTCAATGTTGCGGGGCAGGTCATAATGCACCACAAATCGGACATCGGGCTTGTTGATGCCCATGCCAAATGCGACCGTCGCCACCATGATCTGCACATCATCCCGAATGAAGCGGCGCTGGTTTTCGGCGCGGGTTTTGTTGTCCATGCCGGCGTGGTAGGGCAACGCTGAAATGCCCTCCAGTTGCAACTTGCCCGTCAGTTCATCCACCCGTTTGCGACTGAGGCAATAAATGATGCCCGACTCCCCCGTTCGCTGCTGGATCAGTTGCAGCAATTCCCGGTAAGCCTGTTTCTGCTTGGAGCGCACTTCATAGTATAGGTTGGGGCGATTAAAGGTCGAGACATGCGGCTGCGGGTCATTCAACGCCAACTGGGCGATGATATCCTGCCGCACCCGTTCCGTCGCCGTCGCTGTCAGCGCCATGATCGGCACATTCGCAAACCACTGTCGCAATTGTTGCAGTTGCCGATATTCTGGCCGAAAGTCATGCCCCCATTCGGACACACAGTGCGCCTCATCGATCGCGATCGCCGACACATAAACCTGAGACATCCAACCTGCCAGCAGATCCTCATTCAGCAACCGTTCTGGGGCGACATACACCAGTTTCATTTCCCCTGCTAAAATGGCGCGTTCCCGTTCCCGCAGTTCTATCCCGCTGAGACTGCTATTCAGGAAGGTAGCCGCAATCCCGTTGTCCTCTAAGGCTTGCACCTGATCTTGCATCAAGGCGATGAGTGGCGACACGACGATCGACAGACCCGGCTTCAATAAAGCGGGGAGTTGGTAACATAACGATTTACCGCCACCCGTCGGCATCACGACCATTTGATCCTGATTCCGCAGCGCTTTTTCAATAATCTGCCGTTGTCCCGGTCGAAAGCTGTCATAGCCGAAGTAATGCTTCAGCGCACTTTCGAGCGAGGAAAATTCTAGAGAGGGGGAGGAAACAACTGTCATGGAACGGCGTAATAGTAAGCCTGCACTCCGATGTTAAAGGATGATGTCCCGACTGATGCAGCGGTCAATGCTTTTCATTGGCACGTAAAAATTAGATTCACGATCTAACCTAGTGGTCTGTCAAGTCACAGATTGTGAATTGAGCGGAGCCGAAACCCACAGGGAACGAGTGTTGAGCGGAGTCGAAACACGGTAAGACCGAGCCAAGGTTTTGGCGCTGAGAGTGGAACTGTTGCCCTCATCGCCGCGTCTGGAGAATCATCTACTGATCTTAAATATCCCCTGCCTGGGGGTAGATCTAACAGAGGGCGGAATGGTATTAGTGATGTTTCAGTTTAAGCCTAATTAATATAACCGCGTATTTACGGATTCTTTTAAGATAGTCTGATTAGAAATCTTGTCTACCGCAGTTCAGGGAGTTTTTACCATTGCCGCTTCAATCGCCCCGCTACTCAACCCCACAACGGTTGCTCTGCCTCAGCAATGGTCATGGAGAAGATGTCATTGCCGTCAGAATCCTCCAAGCCTTGCAAGCCACCGCCAATGATACTGAACTGTTTGCCCTGCCCTTGGTGGGGGAAGGCAAAGCTTATCAAAACTTGGGCATTCCGCTGATTGGGACGGTCAAAGCAATGCCCTCCGGTGGTTTTGTCTATATGGATGGGCGACAACTGGCACGCGATGTGCGGGGTGGCTTGTTGCAACTCACCCTGTCCCAATTTCAGGCAATCCGGCAGTGGGCCAAGCAGGGCGGCAGTATTTTATCCGTGGGCGATATTTTCCCGTTGCTGTTAGCCTACTTGAGCGGTGCCCCTTATGCCTTTGTGGGGACAGCCAAGTCGGAATATTATCTGCGGGATGATGCGGGGAACTGGTTGCCGCAAGTCGGATTCGACAATTGGGCGGGATCGGATTATTTTCCCTGGGAACGCTGGCTCATGAGCCGATCGCGCTGTCATGCGATTTTTCCCCGCGACACCCTCACCACCAAAGTATTGCAACAGTGGGACATTCCGGCTTTTGACCTGGGCAACCCGATGATGGATGGCCTGGAACCGCAAATGGCGCGATCGCTGCTCTCCAGTACGGTCGCTACCCGCAGCCCCTACGCGACCCTGGAACCCTCCCCCGCTCGATGGACAGCGACGACGGGCTTGCCTGCCTTCCAGTCCCATGAGGATTTGCGCGTGGTGCTCCTGCCGGGGTCGCGCATTCCCGAAGCTTACGAAAACTGGCAACTGATTCTGCAAGCGCTCGACACACTGCTGGCGACCTTTCCCGATCGCCCCCTCTCCATCCTGGCGGCAATCTCTCCCAACCTCAATTTAGAACCCTTGGATTACGCGCTGGCGGGACGGGGCTGGCAGGCGCACCGCTACTTCCCCCAACCCCCCTCCCACCCCTTAGCCCCCTTCCCCGATTCGCAAACGGCCTGGTTCACGCGATCGCAAGCCACTTTAGGGCTGACTCAATTGGCCTATGGGGACAGTTTGCACTTTGCCGATTGGGCGATCGCGATGGCAGGCACGGCGACGGAACAATTTGTCGGCTTAGGCAAACCCGCGATTACCTTGCCAGGGAAAGGGCCCCAATTTACGCCCCAATTTGCGGAAGCCCAAACCCGGTTGCTGGGACAATCGGTGATTTTGGTGGAAAGCCCAGAACAAGTGGCGATCGCCCTGCAAGACCTGATGCAATCCCCAGAACAGTTGCAGCAGATTGCCGAGAATGGCTACCGTCGCATGGGGGCACCGGGGGCGGCGCAGCGCATTGCTCAATGCTTAAGGCAAGCTCTTTTGAAATAAGAAGTGGTGAGTCGGGGAAATGCCGTGCGCCTGGACGGTCGGATCAAGGAACTTGGGATTGCAGGCGATTTGCTGGTAGCCGTGTTGCTCCAGCAAGGGTTGATAGTCCAACCGACTCTGATCTTTTTCGCAGGACAGTAAGCGCGTGCCGCCATTATCCAGCGCATTCGGCACCAACATCACGTAGGGTACCTGATGTGCTGCTAACAGATCGAGCCAGCCCGCGATCGCAGTCATGGGACACTCTGAAAAACTGTGCACATTGATCGCCAACTGCACTGGATTCTCAGTCAACGTCGCTTCCAGTTCGT
>JAIXVO010000702.1 GCA_027482985.1 Cyanobacteriota bacterium | reverse complement strand
TGGAAAGCCACGCAGCGCCCCTCACCCTTGGCGTTTCCGCTCTTGGTGGAGCGGCTGACCTCGCGCCTGTCGAACGAAACCCTGCTAGCGCGCATTCAGCGCATGAAGGAACAGTGGGATAAGAAGTGAGGAAACTATTGGAAAACTGATGGATTAACCCTAGAACGTCGGTACAGAAACCCGGTTTCTTGGCCAGAATGCAAGTCATATCGTTAGCACAGCGACGAAGAAACCGGGTTGTTAGCCATACTGTACCGGTGCTCTAGAAGAAAGGGGAACCCAAAAGATTCTTAATCCTCAGCGGGAAAGCCTGCGTAGGAGGATTCAAGGGCGCTGAGCTGGCTGACCAGGGCGGCGATCGCATCGGGGTTGGCGGGCCGCTGGGGGGTAGTCAATACCTCGCGCCCCAGCACAGTGGAGCCCAGGTGGGAAAGCTGCTGACGCATGGCCAGCAGTACCTTCTGACCGCCGCCGCCGCTGTGGGTGGCCAGGGCCACCGGTCGATTGTTGAACAGGGCTCGAAAGTCGGGACTGCCCACCGACAACCAGGCGATCGCATTGGTCAGCACCGGGGGAATAGAGCCGTTGTACTCCGGCGCGCAAAGAATGAGACCCCCGTGGCGCTTGAGGGCCTGCTCGAGCTTAAGCAGGCCGTCGCCTGCGCCGCTGTCCTGATTCAGCGAGTCGTACAGCGGCAGCTGAAGGTCGGGCAGGGCGATCGCTTCGGCGGATAATCGCTGGGTGCTAGCTTCGGCTGCAAAGGCATGGGCCAGTTTGAGATTGTTGCCGCTGGTGGCAGATAGAATCAGCATTATGGGTAGGAAAAGTGGTGGGTTTCGCTTTCAATCTACCATCGACGCTAAGCCCCAACGCCTCTATCCTCGCCCTGACTCGTTACAAGGTCTCTGTGTTTCAGTACACCGCTGAGGAGTTGGCCCAGGAGTTGGGGAATGCTGGTTAGGAGATTTCTAGGCAAGAAGTTCCCAGCTTTAAGCAAGTGACTGTAGCCGCTGTAGGGTGGGCACTGCCCACCATTGGGGAAACTATTTTCCAGAAGTCGCCTTAATTAGGCTCTTTCCAGACCTAATTGCCTGGCAAGACGCCCCTAATCACTAGGGCAATGGCCTAACCAATGAGCGGAATTAAGCGTAATATTATCCCAGATTTCCGTCCGAGTCTTATTGACCGGCATTTACCTGGCACTACCCAAGTCCAGAGATTACTGCGGAGAGAAGGCAGAGCGCATGTGTTTAATGACCGCGAAACCCTAGAAAGAGCAACAAAAGCCATCATCGAAAGTGGAGAACGAACCGGCGCAGAAGATGAAGATGATGATTATGAGCGATACGGGCTCTACTTCTCAGAGGCAATCGGCTACATAATTAGGGCAGATAGCAGCCGAACTCCCCTCTATTACGGTGAGATTAAGATTGTAAAAGCCACGGGTGAATATCATGTTATCCCACGAACTAGCCCTCGCCGAACCAGCTAAGACCTGGAAGTTCCTAGAGCTTTGGGTTGATCCAGTTCTCTTTCCGCCCAAAATTCTCATGATGGTTGGCGACCAAGATGGATCCTGTCGTATTTTTAACCCCGGTGCTGACTATAAACTGGTGGTTGCTCACTCAAACTATGAAGCGGCCCAGGAGTGGTTACTTGAGGATGATTATGAACGAGTTCAAGGGCCACTTTTAGCCGAGGACGTTCTTTAGTTTGTCTCTACTCCTCAACCCGGTAGCCGAAGTCCTCTAGGCGGCTGCGCGACTGTCGCCACTTGGGCACCACCTTCACAAACAGCTCCAGATACACCTGGCCCATCACCAGCTTTTGAATGCCCTGGCGGGCGTCGGAGCCGATGATTTTGAGCATGCCGCCCTTTTTGCCGATCAAAATGCCCTTCTGCGAATCGCGCTCGACATGGATGGTGGCGAGAATACGGGTGATGTTGGTGTCTTCTTCGACCCGGTCGATGGCGATCGCCACCGAGTGGGGCACCTCCTCCCGCGTATTCAGCAAAATCTGCTCGCGAATCAGCTCGCCCATAATAAATCGCTCGGGCTGGTCGGTCACCAGATCCGGCGGGTAATAGTAGGGGCCGGGGTCGAGCTGGTCCACCAGGGTTTGCAGCAGGGTATCGAGGCTGGTTTCCTGTAGAGCTGAAAACTTGACCAGGGGCCAACCGTAGGTATCGGCCAACCGCTGGTAGCTGGCGTCGAGCTGGGCGATCGCCTCGGGCTCCTCGGGCTGCTGGTCAATTTTGTTGACCCCCACAATCACCGGGCCGCTGCTGTGGGCCAGCAGCTCAGCCACAAACTGGTCGCCGCGCCCCGCCTCCACGCTGCCATCCACCACCAGCAGGTTGGCATCCACCGAGGCGATCGCCACCCGAGCATTTTTGACCAAAATCTTGCCCAGCTCGTGGTGGGGCTTGTGAATGCCCGGCGTATCGACAAAAATAATCTGCGCCTGATCCGTGGAAAGAATGCCCCGCAGGCGGTTGCGGGTGGTCTGGGCGGTGGGGGAGGTAATCGCCACCTTTTGGCCCACCAGGGCATTCATCAGGGTCGATTTGCCCACGTTGGGGCGACCCACAATGCCCACAAACCCCGACCGAAACCCCTCCGGTGGGGTAGGAATGGCGCTATAACCCACCGGATCGAACCCATCCAGCGTGCCATCTACCATGCTAATACCCGGTCACGTGGACAATCATCTCTCGGGTCGAGCCCTGGGCCCGGTGCTCCCATAGGTAGAGGCCCTGCCAGGTGCCCAGGGCCAACCGCCCCTGCATCACCGGAATGGTCTCACTGGTGTGGGTCAGCACCGTCCGAATGTGGGCGGGCATGTCATCGGGGCCTTCGGTGCTGTGGATGTAGTGGTTGCCCTCGGGCACCAGCCGAGCCAGGAAGGTTTCCAAATCCACCAGCACATCGGGGTCGGCGTTTTCTTGAATGATTAGGCTGGCGGAGGTGTGGCGCAAAAACACCGTACACAGCCCAGTCTCGATGCCCGAGGCCCGCACGATGGCCTCTACGTCAGCGGTGAACCGCTGGAGAGACTTGCCCCGCGATCGCAGCGTGAGCACCTGTTGGT
>JAIXVO010000721.1 GCA_027482985.1 Cyanobacteriota bacterium | reverse complement strand
CCCCAAACATTTCCCTCCCTCCCCCCCCCCACCTTCAGACCCGTGGTAAGATTGTAGACTGCTGACTTTATGATTTAGGAATCTACAGGACTCATGGCTCTGCTTCAACAGCGCAAACAAGAAATTATCTCCGACTTCCAGGTACACGAAACCGACACAGGATCGGCAGATTTGCAAGTGGCAATGCTCACAGAGCGAATTAACCGACTGAGTGAACATCTGCGAAGCAACAAGAAAGATCACTCTTCCCGGCGTGGCTTGCTGAAGATGATTGGCAACCGCAAACGGTTGTTGGCTTACATTCAGAAGCAAGATAACGATCGCTACCGGGCGCTGATCACCAAACTCGGCATTCGGGGTTAAGCAGGCAAGCGGGTATGGCATCGAACTCTCCCTCTCCCAATGACCCAGATCGTCAAGGGCTGGCGAATCCGGTAGACGCTGGCAAATCTCGTCTACCGTTTGAACCGGGCAGCAACCGGAAAAAGGCAGCGAAGAAAACTGCCGCTCCCGCTGCGACCACCACCAGTCAGCCCGCTACTAGCAAACCCAAGGCGACCAAAGCCACCAGTAGTCAGACCAGTGCTCAGTCCAGCGTCAGGCAACGGGCTTTTGCTGGCGTGCCAGAAGAGGTGAGCCAGCGGATGGCGCGGCGGATGGCCTTATTTTGCGGCATTCCGACGGCTTTGGGTATGTTGACGTTCATTGTCAGTTATTTCATCGTCAGCCAACAGGTACTGAAATTGCCGACGGTGGCAGTTTTTCTGGTGAGCCTGGGATTCTTTGGACTGGGGGTATTGGGACTCAGCTATGGAGCTTTTTCGGCCTCCTGGGATGAAGGTCGGGTTGGCTCCTGGCTCGGCTGGAGCGACTTTCAGACGAATGTGGGACGGGCGATCGCCTCCTGGAAAGAAGCCCGCGCCCGCGAATCCTAAATTTTTGCCAGCCGTGGTTGCGATTATCCTCCTGCCGTTCCTGCTCGGTCGGGGGCAAGTCCTGGTGAATCTGCCATACACTGAAAGAAAACACCAAGGATATTAACCATGATTGTGGTGATGAAGGTTGGCACGCCAGAGACTGAGGTGCAGCGTTTAGCCCAGGAGTTTACCGCCTGGGGACTGTCACCCGAAATGATCATCGGTAAACACAAGGTGGTGATTGGTCTGGTGGGGGAAACAGTGGAACTTGATCCCCTGCAAATTCAGGAAGCAAGTCTTTGGATTGAAGAAGTCCTGCGGGTCGAAAAACCTTACAAGCGAGCCAGTCGGGAATATCGGCAGGGTGAACCCAGCGACGTGATCGTGATGACCCCGAATGGAGCAGTGCCGTTTGGAGAACATCATCCGATCGTGGTGGTGGCTGGTCCTTGCTCGGTGGAAAACGAAGAAATGATTGTGGAAACAGCGCTCCGGGTCAAAGCGGCAGGGGCGAAATTTTTGCGGGGTGGTGCCTATAAACCTCGGACTTCGCCCTATGCGTTTCAGGGACATGGCGAGAGTGCGTTGGGGTTGCTGGCGAAAGCGCGGGAAGTAAGTGGGCTGGGCATCATCACTGAGTTGATGGATGCGGCGGATCTGGAACCGCTGGCAGAAGTGGCGGATGTGATCCAGATTGGCGCGCGGAATATGCAAAATTTCTCGCTATTGAAGAAAGTGGGAGCGCAGGATAAACCCATTTTGCTGAAGCGAGGCATGGCGGCGACGATCGAAGAATGGCTGATGGCGGCTGAATATATTTTGGCGGCAGGCAATGCCAATGTGATTTTGTGTGAGCGGGGCATTCGCACGTTTGATAACAAATACGCCCGGAACACACTGGATCTGGCGGCGATTCCCGTATTGCGATCGCTCACCCACCTGCCGATCATGATTGACCCCAGCCACGGGACGGGTAAATCGGAATATGTGCCTTCCATGTCAGCGGCTTCCATTGCAGCGGGCACCGACTCCCTCATGATCGAAGTTCACCCCAACCCGAAAAAAGCCCTCTCAGATGGACCGCAATCCCTCACCCCCGATCGCTTCGACTTGTTAATGCAGGAATTAGCCGTCATTGGTAACGCGATGGGCCGCTGGATCGCAGAACCCGCTCTGGCCGTTCTTTAGGAAGTCAGGTGTTCTCCCCAGGCACTTCTACAAGTTGGGCGATCTCAGAACTGAGACGCATAAAGTGATTGGGATTGAGGGTTAAGATACGATCAGCCTCAGTTTTGAGTGCCGCTTGAGCAATCAGAGCATCAAAAATGCCCCCACCAGGAAGATTCAACCGCACCATTTGAGCGATTGCCGCCTGATAATCAGTTCTATGGACTCCCAACCGTCATCTTCCCGGCTTTGAGCAATGAAAGTATCAAAGTCAATATGATCCAAGGATTCTGTTTCAAACACGAGAATGCCTGATTTCTCGGTCAAGCCTAGCTGTCTCGATTGCACCGATTGCAGGCTCTGAATCTTTTCAGTTAACGTCTGAACGATAAATTCTTCGGGCGAAATACCTTGACTCGCGGCAATGGTCGCGATCGCTTGGGCCAGCGTTGGAGACAGATTCATCGCGCAAATCCAGACTCAATACTCACAGTGTACTGTTACATGATTTGAATGATCGGGCTGAAGTCGGTAATTAGACTGCCTTACTGCGAAAACATTTCTTTAACTTGCTGCCGAAAGTAATTCTCATATTGAACCCGTTGTTCTGGAGTGAAAATCTCTCGTAAGCGAAGGCGATATTCCACATCCAATCGGTAAATGGCTTGCCGAATCAGTTCAACTCGACGATACTG
>JAIXVO010000588.1 GCA_027482985.1 Cyanobacteriota bacterium | reverse complement strand
TCTGGGCGCAGGGGGTAGGGGATGAGGGCAGATATTTTTGGGGTGTCAGGTATGTTAATGCCCAAAATTATGTCCCGATCGCACTTTGAGAAGTGTTTAATCCGTTGCCTGCTGCTGGCAATAAAAGACAATTTGGCTTAAACCGAAGCCATGGGGTCGGTGGGATTCGCAGGACTACTCCCGTTAAAGGAAATCATGATGCGAGAGAGGCCCGAAAGCAGTAGACTGGCACCCACAACAGTGCCAATTAACCAAGGGGCATTCGCCGGCCACTGCGCCCAAATTAAAGCCCCCAACGCTAGAGTAACAATGCCATCACCCAACACATACAGCCAGTTTTGTTGGGGGCGCAGCCGGAAGGCCAGAAACAGGTTAAACACACCTTCTGTCAGCAGAAAACTACCCAACAGCAGAGTTAATGTAATCACACCCGTCAACGGTCTGGCAAACAACATGATGCCCGTCACGACATACAGGACTGCCAGCAACAATTTCCAGATGAAGCCGTCCTGTTCGCGGGTTTGAAAGGCATACACCAACTTGGCTCCCCCCGCCGAAATCAGAATCAGGGAAATCCAGGTTTCGGCCACGATGGTCGAAACTGCGGGTAGGGCGATCGCCCCCACTCCCAATACCGCCAGGATAATCCCGGTAATCAGCGCTTGATTGCGACTGGGTTTGGTTGGGGTAGAAAGATTGGTCGTCATCAGTCTTCTCCTAAACAATGATTCCATCGTTCAGGCTAAAGAATTTCGGCCAAAAGCATGAGCCTCTTAAGATAGGTTTTTGGGGAGCTGCGATCGCTCCGCCATTTCGCTGAATCCTGCGGTCAGCTTGGGCTGGCTGTTCCTTTGGGTAGAGGCGTGGGCACTCTAAGCCAAGAGTGGTTTGTCACCAGCAGTGCAAATCACTGAGCTTCACCACAACAATCGGGTGCTCTGCCTGTTCATCGTCGGTGCAACAGGAGCAAGAGCTGTGTTAACTCAAGAAGAATTGCGATCGGGACTGAGCCAATTTACTCAGATTGACGGATGGTACCATCACTGGCTGAATCAATTTGTGTTTTCGGATGGCGTGAAATGGCTATCAGATCACTGTGATTGTCGCTGGTTACTAACGGATATTGCTTATTTTCAACTCCGCATTCGGCGAGAATTTCCCCAATTAGAAACGTTTCAAATTTGGGATTTGCAACGCTTGTCGCCGCAGCATGTCAAGTTGACCTGTTGTCAGGCGACCCACCAGATCCCCCTGATTCAAACGCAAGTCGAAGCGGTGCAGTTTGCCCTCCCAGAAATTACCCTGTGGCTGGTGAATGGGATGCTGTTGCTCCCTGGTGAATATTCGGGGAGCCAATCGCGATCGCGGATTTTGGCAGAAAAGAATTAATGGTAACGAGCGGAGTTGGACTGCGCCTTAAGCGCCCAACTCTCAATCGCTGGAGTCAAGATGGCTTGATGGCTGGGGCCATATTGGCAGGCTAACAGTTTGCCAATATGCCACGCTTTGAGTTTTTGCGCGATCGCGGGGGCTCGATATTCCAATGCCAAAATTGCCACCCTACAATGCCAGGGAGTAACTCGGAGCGGGTGCATCCGGGGTGACGGCAAACACGGTTGGACGTGGGCGATCGAGGCCAGAATGGGCGGACAGGGTAGCCACGTCCTCGTCAAACACGGGCAGGCGAATCGTGCCACCACTCCAGGGCACTGTCACCTGGTTCACCTGCTGAAAAAATTTGTGCTGCCCCATGCCCACCTGCCGCCTTAGCTGATCATCATTCTGGCTGGGCTGTTTCACCCTGTTTAGTTATCTCCCAACTAGAAAAGGGACGCTACTGGATAACGTCCCTTTAGGGATAAACAAAGATCTCAGCCTGACAATTATTCAGCGTCGTGGGATTCAGCGATCGCGAAGGACTTTTCAAAGGCCATCCGTTGTTCGGCGTTGCGGAGAAAGTAACCACTCATCATGGCCGAAGCCAGCAGGCGGCCCAAATCTTCGCGGCTAGTCGTCAGAGTCACATTAAAGTTTTCGGCTGGCAGTGCGCCTAAAAGCCCAATGATGTTCCGTTCCATCACCTGTAGCACTTCCGGTGATGCGGGCTTCGACAGTTGAGACACGGTTTCGGGACTCATGGACTGCACATAGTGGAACAACGAGCTACCACTCTCGGCTCCGCCTGTAAGAAATTCTGGCAAGTGTTCCTGGTTGTTCACAATGGAAACCTCAATCAATACAGTTTGAATCGTTTCGTAAATCTACTGTAGCAACCTGTTTATGACCGTTACAGTGGGCACAACCGAACCAGAAGGGGGGGATGTCAAGAAAGTCGGCCAACCCATTTATAGGCTTGAATCTCTAGACCGGAAATGACGAGCGGTAAGGTGTCCCACTGGGCTGGATTGGGTGTAGTGAGG
Source organism: Cyanobacteriota bacterium (assembly GCA_027482985.1). Taxonomy (GTDB): domain Bacteria; phylum Cyanobacteriota; class Cyanobacteriia; order Leptolyngbyales; family Leptolyngbyaceae; genus JSC-12. Next base: position 4,131 of record JAIXVO010000588.1, on the reverse strand, counting down.
TGTTGATAAGCGGCGGCGGTCAGGAGTAGTTCGCCTTGGCGGGCTAAATCTTCGCCTAGTTTGCTGGCGAGATTCATCTCATTTCCGAACAAATCTTGATCGCCGACGATCAGTGTGGTGCCGTACCCAATCCCAATCCCGGCGTACAAGTCTTGATCACTGGGTAAATCGACATTGACGATCGCGAATGCCTCAAAGATCCTAATCGCGGCGGCGACGGCGGCATCGACCTGGGTAAAGGTGGCAAATAAGTTATCGGCTTCTTGCTTCACGACGCGCCCCTGATGATGCTCAATGATGGGACTGGCGATCGTGGTCATGCGGTGGATCATCGCCAAAAAGTGCACAATCCCGTGACGAATCGTGAGGCGGGAGAAACCGGACAAATCGAGCACTAGAATGGCACAGTCTTGATCGAAAATGGCGTGAATCTGGCGATCGATCGCCTGCATCTGGTCCGGATGATCAAGTCGCGCTTGCAACAGGCGACGGAGTTCCAGGGTGGTATTTTGCATCAATTGAACCTGCGGAAGCGAAGTGAACGATTCGATGCAACCTGAGTTCAACCCTACACGGGCACCGTATCGAGGGTGGTTAACCGACCATCTTCCATATGAATGATGCGATCGGCCACATCCAAAATCCGGTTATCGTGGGTGACGAGCAGAATGGCAGATCCCTGCTGTTTCGCGAGACGTTGCATGATTTCCACCACATCCCGTCCCGATTGTTTATCCAGCGCCGAAGTCGGTTCATCTGCCAGCACAATTTTAGGATGACTGGCTAACGCCCGCGCGATCGCCACCCGTTGTTTTTGTCCCCCCGACAAATCATGGGGATAGTAATCTAAATGATCTTGCAAACCCACGGCTTCCAGCATCTCATCCGCCCGTTGCCGTCTTTCCTTCGACGACAAATAATCGTCATGCAGTTGCAGTGACATCTGCACATTTTGCCGAGCGGTGAGCGAATTCAACAAATTATGTGCCTGGAAAATATAGCCAATGTTGCGCCGCAGTTTCACTAACTGCCCATTCGACGCATTCCGCAGTTCCTCGCCCAACACTCGCATGCTGCCTTCCTGGGTCGATCGCAGTGCGCCAATTAACGTCAGCAGCGTTGTTTTCCCTGAGCCAGACGGCCCCATCATGAGCACAATTTCGCCCTGTTGAATAGTAGTACTCACCTCGAATAAAATTTGCTTGCGCAACCTCCCACTGCCAAAGTAATGGTTCACTTTATCGATCGCGATGACGGGTGTCTGTGTCGCGATCGGAGCAATTGGAGCTAGCGTCGGGTGCAACATGCAATTCCAGGGTTATGTAACGAATACTTAATCGTAACGTATGCCAAAAAGCCTCAGATGGCAATTCACCCATCTGGTTGAATTTAGGGACGACTTCCCATCCTTCCCTGATCCCCACTCATCCCCCAAAGCGCTGTTATGGGTGGCGAGAGATAAAATTCGACGGTCCTCTACGGAAGTTGAATGTGACTTAAATCACATTGTTGTACGGAGTTGGATCGCACCGATCGCCTGATCACCACCCTTAACCTGAATCAAGCAGCGTTTCTCTGCCTTCCCCTGCCGTCCTTGCCTCACATCGACCCCCACGCCAAGCCGATAACTATGTCTGAAGCTTCACTCCTGGTCGCTCAAATTACTGATACGCATCTCTTCGCCACACCGCACCAGCGCTTGCTGGGGCTACCCACCGAAGACTCCCTGCAAACGGTATTGCAGCAGATCCAAGCCTTGAATCCTCGTCCCGACTTGTTGCTGCTGACGGGAGATTTATCGCAGGATGCCTCTGCTGCCTCCTACGATCGCCTGCAAACGTTGATTTGTCCCCTCGGCATTCCCACTTACTGGCTACCCGGCAATCATGACGATCCACAAGTGATGGCTCAAGTCCTGACGCGATCGCCCTTCTTCGCCCAAAAATCTTTTCACGTCGGCGGTTGGCATTTCCTCATGTTAGATTCCACCATTTCTGGGTGTGTCCACGGGCAATTGTCCCCTGTTACCCTGGATTGGCTGGATTGGGAATTGAGCCAATGTCCCCATGAACCCGCGATCGTGGCCTTACACCACCCCCCGTTTCCAGTGGGTGCCGCGTGGATGAATGACATTGGCTTACGCAATGCTGCGGAGTTATTTGCCGTCTGCGATCGCTACTCCCGCCTCAAACTTGTCCTCTTTGGTCACATCCACCAGGAATTCACCCATCAGCGGCAGGGCGTTGACTACTTAGGGACACCCTCCACCTGCATCCAATTCAAACCCCACAGCAGCAACTTTTCACTCGACGACGAAGCCCCCGGCTTACGCCTGCTCCAACTCTTCCCCGACGGCACGTGGCAATCCGAAATTCACCGCATCACTTACGCAGCTCAACCAGACCTCGCGGCGGCGGGGTATTGAAGGCGGGAAGGGGAAGGGAGGGGAAGGGAGGTAAGAAAGGAGTCAGGAGTCAGGAGTTAGGAGTTCAGCAAGAAGGGAGCAGTTTTTCCCTTGCCGTTCTCTTCCTCTCTCTTCTTGTCTCCTCTTCTCCCTCCCTCTCCCCACCTCTCCCTCTCCCTTCTTTTCTCTCCCTCTTCCTCCATTCCCCTCCCTTTCCCTTCCTCTCCCCCAATTCGACTTACGGACCTTCCGTGTATTCCCTATCCTAGAGGTTTTTTTGATGTGGCAATCCTTACAATAACTTGATAAGCGCAAGCTGCTTCTGGGAGCGGATCTGGGCACTCTAAGCAGAAGCAGGAGGGATACGCTCATGGTTGACCAACTCAAAGTTTTTGACAAATTAATTACGGCCACTTTATTGACGATCGCCGTTAGTTTATTTTTTGGCATTAGCAGCAAGCCGAAATCAGTGACAACCTTGGATGCGGCTCAGGTGACGACACCGGGACAGTTACTTAGTCAGGTCATCAGTTCGCATCCCTAATTTCATCCAAGAGGAGATGAGCAGTTGCGATCGTCACCGTTAGGATAGAGGCGATGGAGTTATGACTTGTCTCGACTCCAACTGATTCAGCCAAGCCGGGAACAACTGGCGAAATCGGTGCGTCAGGGCAGGTGGAACGTTTTAGAGCGAATTTCCGCCCATGACTCACTCTCTTCGGCTATCCTGGACATCGGCGCAACCAACGGCTTCCCGCGTGCCTGTGCAACCAGAAAAACTCTCTAATTACGACTTAATTCTGCAATGTCAAACTGGACATCGCCCTGATAAAGCTGCCTTTGGCGAACTGATGCGACGCTACCAATCCCATGTGGAACGAGTGTTGTATCACCTGGCACCCGATTGGCAAGACCGCTCTGATCTGGCTCAGGAAGTTTGGATTCGCGTCTATCGCAACATTCATCGCTTACAGGAACCCGGCAAGTTCCGGGGTTGGCTCAGTCGGATTGCCACCAATTTGTTTTACGATGAACTGCGGAAACGCAAACGCAATGCCCCACCGCTCTCTCTGGATGCGCCCCTGGCGATGGCTGATGGGGAGATGGATTGGGAAATTGCCTCGGATGCCCCTGGCCCCGATGAAGACCTGACCAGCCGCGAGTTTTATGATCAGTTGCGTGAGGCGATCGCGGATTTGCCCGAAGTCTTCCGCACCACGATTGTGCTCCGCGAAATTCAGGGGATGCCCTATGAAGAAATTGCGGAATTAACGGGTGTTTCTTTAGGGACTGTAAAATCTCGGATTGCCCGTGCTCGGGGACGGTTACAATCACAATTGCAAAATTATCTGGATGGGGTTTAAAGCAATCCTGAGCGAATTCTGTCTGGCGGTTTACAACTGTTTACCTCCGTGGGATTTGTAATTCTGTTCTAAATTGTCTATTCTGCTTAACAAGCTGGGTGTACATACACAAGAAGTGATGTTGAAATGACAGCTAACTTTGATTCTCAAAATTCAGATCAGTCGGCGTTTGTTGACCAGAACTCCTCCAAGCAAGCGATTGATGTGTTGCAACGCGATCGCTTTGAACTGTTGAGCGCTTACCTGGATGGTGAAGTTTCCGCCGATGAACGGCGGCAGGTGGAAGATTGGCTCGCCCATGATCCCACGGTGCAACGCCTCCACTCGCGGCTCCTCAAATTGCGGCAGGCATTTCAAGCCATG
>JAIXVO010000831.1 GCA_027482985.1 Cyanobacteriota bacterium | reverse complement strand
CCCAACGAGATAGGGACTGTCCAGGGCTTTCACCATTAAACCCTCGGCTCCACAGGTGCGGGAGGCTGCTCGTTGCGATCGCAACTCAGCGAGAGAATTGACGGCGACCGTGGGGGAAAGGGTGACCCAGGCGGGATCGAGAGGCGGCAGGAGAGTGGACAACAACTGGCGGCGATCGCGTAAGGGGCGATCGCGGATGTCGCTGCCGTCATACTCCAGCAGATCATAGGCGATGAAATGGGCGGGATTTTCTTGCAAAATTTTGGGGGTTAGCTTTTTGCGTCCCAGCCGTTTTTGGAGGGCATTGAAGGGCAGGGGGCGATCGTCGGCCCAGCCTAAAATTTCACCATCCAGCACCACGCCATCCGGTAAGGTCATGAAGGCGGGAGCCAGTTCGGGAAATTGAGCCGTGATCAAATCTTCGCCCCGCGACCAGATAAACAATTGTCCGGCTCGCCGAATCACTTGGGCGCGAATGCCATCCCATTTCCATTCGGTCTGCCAGTGGGCAAAATCTTCTGTCGCTAAGCGATCGACTTCCAGGGCGGAGGCCAGAAAGAAGGGATAGGGTTGGCTGGGTGCGGTGCGTTCGGTTGCGGGATGAATCAGTTGTTGATAAAAGGCGGCAGTCGGCTCAAATTCTCCCATCAACCGATGCGCTAGCACGGCTTCGGAAATCCCGGAAGCGGCAGCCAAACCTTTAATGACCAACTTGTCGGAAACGCCGACCCGAAACGCCCCCGTTAACACCTTGTTTAAGACAAAGACTTCAACGGGATCGAGCGATCGCCACCAGGAAATGATCAACTCCGGCAACTCTTCCGGCGATCGCACCGCTTTCACCTGCGGAATAATGTCTTCCATCCACTCGTGTAAGGGACGGTCAGAACTGGAATTGGAACCTGCCAATCCCGTCCCCAATAAGAGCGCAATCACTTCAGCGGAATCTCCCACTTGGGCATAGCAATCAGCAAATAACCATTCAGGTAAATCAGAAATTTGCAAAAAGACAGTCCGCAGCACTCTGGAGGTAACCAGGCGTTTGCGAGTTTTACCCAGCAATAAATACAATGCCCAAACGGCATTGGCGGGTTCTGCCTGCTGAAAATAGCGTTGGAGTGCCCACACCTTTTCATTCGTGGAGGTGGTCGCATCGATTTGTTGAAAGAGTTGGGTAAACTGTTTCATAGTTAGGGTGCGGCTTGCTGATCCAGCCTCATATAGAGATGTGCCACTGCCACGATCGCGCCCCCATCCCGCCGACTGTAAAGCCGAGCCTGATCAAGCAGCGTGGGTAGAGCGGTGAGAAATTGCATCATGGAAATTTATAGCTTGATAGAAATTGACCTGGCAGCGTTACGATGGGATGAGTTGAGGGCAATCTAAAAGGGATTCAAGGCTACCAAAATTAACTATATATATGATCTGGGTTTAACGCATGCACCTGGGCGATCGTCACTTCCCCATCTGGAAACTTCCGAGCCTCAAGCAGTGGGGACAAAACCGTGTGCTCCTCACCGCTCTGGGGGTTTCGGGTGGCGTTATTATTCTGCGACTGGCAGGTTTACTCCAAAGTTGGGAACTTTCAGCGTTGGATTATTTGATCCGCCTACGACCGCTCAGTCCTCGTGATGAACGGATCGTGATTGTGGGTATTGATGAACCGGATTTACGCGCGGTGGGCAAGTTTCCGATTCCCGATGCCCAAATTGCGCAATTGATGGCAAAAATTTCGGCGGCGCAACCCCGTGCGATCGGGCTGGATATTTACCGGGATTTACCCGTGGAACCGGGACATGCCATCCTCAGCCAGCAATTCCAGACGAATTCCAGCTTAGTCGGAATTGAACATATTGGTGATACCGATGGGCCCAATATTCCAGCGCCGCCCCATTTGCCCTCGGAGCAGGTGGGTTTTAACAACATCGTGCATGATGCGGATGATAAAGTGCGGCGGGGATTGTTGTATTTCTTTGTCGATGGGCAGGAAGAACCGCGTCAGAGTTTTGCCCTGGTGTTAGCGCTGAAATATCTCCAGGGTGAGGGCATGACCCCCACGCCCGCTGCCGATCAAAGTGGCGCATTACAGTTAAGCAACACGATCTTTCCCCGGCTCAAGGCTTCGGATGGCGGCTATATGCACGCCGATACGGGCGGTTACCAAATTTTGCTCAATCCTCGGGGGCCAGCCAATAGCTTTGAGCAAGTCTCGATGACGGATGTGTTGCAGGGGAAGGTGGCACCCGCAGTGTTCCGCGATCGCGTGGTGTTGATCGGCTACACGGCCATCAGCATGAATGATTTTAGTTTGACTTCCTACAGTAGCCAGTTGCTCGGTGCCCCACAGCCGATCGCGGGGGTGGAATTACACGCGAACATTGTCAGTCAACTTATTAGTGCGGCGAAAAATGAGCGACCGTTGATCGTGAGTTGGGCGGAACCGCTAGATTGGCTCTGGATCTGGGTGTGGGCCTGGACCGCAGCGGTGATTAGTTGGCATTTGCGATCGCTGCGGGTGGCGATTCCAGCGTTGGGGGCTTCGCTCATCAGCGTGGGCGGGGTGTCGTTAGGGGCGTTAATGCTGGGCTGGTGGATTCCGGTGGTGCCGCCGCTGCTGGCGATCGTCGGCTCAGCGAGTGTGATTACGGTCCACATTGCCCGCTCGGAAGCAGAGTTACGGCGCTCAAAAGAGTTTTTGCATACGATTATTAATACGATTCCAGACCCCATCTATGTCAAAGATCGGCTGCATCGATGGATTGTGTTGAATGAAGCATTTGCCCAGTTGTTGCAACAACCGATGGCGGCATTATTAGAACGCTCCGGCTACGATGTCTTCTCGGAGCAAGAAGCGGCAACGCTCCACTATTATGATGAGCTGGTGTTTGGCAGCGGGGAAGCGCACCAAAACGAAGAACTGTTTACCGATGCCAGTGGGATGCCCCATTACGCCGAAATCAAGCGATCGCTCCATCAGGATGCGGGCGGTAACCTGTTTTTGGTGGGCATCATTCGCGACATCACCGAACGTAAACGGATGGAGGAAGAACTCAAACGCACGGCAGCAGAATTAATTCGCTCCAATGCGGAACTCCAACGGTCGGCCAGTCAGCTCAGTCATATTGCCAATCACGACTCGTTAACCGGACTCCCGAATCGCAAGTTATTTTATGAACGGCTGGAACAAGCCATGCAGTGGGCGGCGGGTCGCCAACAACTGGTCGGTTTACTTTTTCTCGATCTGGATGGATTCAAACAAATTAATGACTCTAAAGGGCATGATGTGGGGGATTTGCTGCTCAAGGCGATCGCGGCTCGGTTAAGTGGCTGTTTGCGCGGTAGTGACACCGTTTCGCGGCTCGGTGGGGACGAGTTTACGGTCATTTTGCCCGCGATTCCCAGTGCCGAAGATGCGGCTCGTGTAGCGGACAAACTCTTGAAGACGATCGCCCAACCGCTGGAACTGGGGGGCGAAGTGCTGACAATTACCAGCAGTGTGGGGATTAGCCTCTATCCCACCCATGCGATCGAGGTGGAAACCCTGGTGAAAGCGGCTGACAATGCCATGTATCAAGCTAAGCAACAGGGAAAATATTGCTACCAATTTGCGCAAGTCACTCCGATTGATTGACCTGGCAGTGGTTGCTGGTGGCGATGCTTAAAGTCTACGGCGATGACGTACTGATTGCGTGCAGGTGAATCGGCGCATCGACGGCGTGGCGGCATCGACTCATACCCGCAATCTTACTGAGAAAAAGACTCAGGAAATATGCCACCTTACGGAGAGACCAATTTTGCCCAAATTCTAGGTTGCCATTGCGCATACTGATGAAAATGGGAATCGTTGTACGGCCCAATTGAGATCAGAATCATGAATCATTTGTGCTGGCTTCCAGCTGTTGCGATCGCGGTTTAATTTGGTATCAATTTAGAAAATTAACCCTTCAAATTCTTGCGTTGCCTCAATCACTGTGGATCTCCGCCAAAATACTGCTTTAGGAGGATTTGTGCCTAAAACTTCTTTACATCCTGTAACACTTATTTTAAACTGTTTTTATAGATTGAAGTTTATAGGTGTTACATTAACAGTCGCTATTGCCATAAGTGGCTCAGTGAAAAGACATACTTCTCATCAATGAGATCACCTACGTAGGATGAACGTTGATTGCTTGATAACACTTCTGAGATCCGTAATTTCTCAGTCATCCATTGTTTAGATTTATTTGAGGCTTCATTGAGCCAGCCACTTGAACACCGTTAAGAGTTCTCGTTTCATGACTCAGTTCCATTTTTTACTTCATCGCCCACCAGTTTTGCCGTGATACCTTCAGGTGATTACATGGATATGTTATCTGCCTCAATGAATGTATTAGATTCAGTGCCGCTAACGATTGATGAAAATCAAACCACTGCATTTAAGTTTTACTTTAATCAGGCGGTTCGCACGGGAATGCAGTACAATCGTACGCTTTATGGATTGCTGCATGAATCGCGACCGACAAATCGCTTAGAGGCTTATCAGCAAGCCTGTGAATTGTTGCGGCAGGGGTTGCCCGTACTAGTGACTGTTTCGCGATCGCGCTATGCTCTGTGGCTCAAATTGAGTCATACGACAGGATCTGTGCAGGATCTACTTAAGTAACCCCAAAAGGACTTCAAACCCCGTTTAGGGGCATGGCTCTGAAGTCGCTGAGGGGAATTTACAGCCCTTGCAATCATGCGATGTATTCTCCTAGATCTGACTTTGCGTTTCCAGCATCTACCTAAAGTCGGATCTTATCAACATCGCTTTGAATATAAATTATTCCCAAAGGAATATTTCTAATATTGTCCGTTTACATGTTTGAAAAATTTGACTAACCTAAATTTGTAGAAATACTTGTTGTTTCACTTGATAGAGGTTGTTGTTGTGATTGAGTTCCATATATATGGGTGCTTAAGTTTAGACGGCTATGGTGTTGTCAAGTTAATCGAATCAAAGCTAAATCTTTAAGTTATTCTAAAAAATATTTCAAATTCTGTAACAAGTGGTTTCCCCTGGCCACTCCGTAGTCCTTCGTAGATTGAATG
>JAIXVO010000628.1 GCA_027482985.1 Cyanobacteriota bacterium | reverse complement strand
CCCCCGAACCCCCTCCAGAGAGCAACGCTGGGGCGACGCAATCATACGCTAGTTTAGACGTTGCAGAGTGAAACCCCAGAGGTGAGCCAGGGTGGAGTAGTGGACAAGGTTGCCTAGGCTGTAGGCGGGAGGCCAACCGCGATCGCCGCCCTTTCTACAAAAACCCTTCCTGCTCCAGATCCTCGATCAACTGCAACCCCCGCGGATCACCCACCCGCAGCAGCGCCGTCCGCGCATCCTCCCGCACTCCCAGATCTTGATCCTCTACAATCGTTTCCAGCAACGCATCGATCGCCGTCGCATAGACCACATTCGACGGCAACTCCCGGCACAGTAACCCCACCGACCAGGCACAATTACTCCGCACCGCCGCCGTCGGGTCTTTCCGCATCGCCTCAATTAACGGGGGAATCGCTGCAATCACCGACTCATAACCCACTTCTGCCATCTGCGCCAACGCACTCGCAGCCCACAACCGCACAGCCGCAATATCCGTCTTCAAAGCCTCAATTAAGGTGGGTAAGGCCCGGCGATCGCGACAATTCCCCAACGCCCACACTACGCCCTTCCGGACATAGCCATTCCAATCCGTGGTGTACTGCGCCATCAACGCCGCCACCGCATCAACACTCGGATTCCGACCCAAGGCATAGGCCGCACTAACCCGCACCAAAGGACAACCATCCTGCAACAGCCGGATCAAATGCGGAATGGCACGAGCATCTTGCAGCTCACAAAAAGCGCGAGTCGCTAACATGCGCTGATTATTGTCGGGCGCATCCAGCAATGCCAACATCGCCTCCGGATTGGGTTGGTCAGCTGGGTCTGTGTCCACAGGCTCCAGCTTGTCCAGAGGGCTTTCTAGATCTTCATCGCTGAACAGCGTTAGCGCGTCATCTTCGTCATACATAAGACAACTTTACAGCACAGAGGGGGGTCGCTGTTCGACTGCTAACCGATTCCAGCAAAGTTAAAGGGGCGAGTCCAGCCGGGGCGATTGTTCGGCGATAATGACGAACGTTTCCAGGGGAAATCGCTGCTGGAGAAATTTCAGATGCCCATCCGCATCGGCATAACGCCGAAAGCGAGAGACAATACTCTGGGCTTGATCCGGCTCCCCGCGCACGATCGCCCATCGATGCAGGCGATCGCGGTAAGACGACGATAATGAGTCCCCCAGGGGAGCGGGATCACGCGGCAGCAAGGCATCCCCATCCGGGAGCGGCGGGTTGATCTCAGCGTTGGTTCGCATATAATGTGGTTTCCGAAAGGAACAGTAGGGCAGTTGCGACTCTCTTGGCGGGGAAGCACAACTGTCCTACACACGTTATCCAGCAAAATTCCCTGAATCAGCCAATTGTCAAGGGAATTCATGCAATCTCAATATTGCCCTGCCGCAATCATGACTGGATGGCAGACTGGGAAACAACCTCATTCCTGCAGAATTCAATCGCTGCCGCAGGCATCCTCACGCACCCCGGAGATCGGCGATTCGGAGCGCGATCCTAGGCGGCTCTAGAGTTCCCCCGATTCAGGCGATGGACGATGGGCGTAGCCGCCGCCTGGGACGTGGCCCACAGCAAGCGGGGAATTTGGGCACTGTTATAAACTCGGAATTCACTTTCCACTTTGGCATTCGCCGCTCGGACCGCCTGATTCAACACTAGAGAACCGTCCGGATCGGATACGGAGCGATGGAACGTTCCCGGCGGCAACCGGAGAATATCGCCACCCGCTTCCAGGCGCACAATGTGGAACGGTTGCGCCCAATCAAAATTCACCAGATAAAAAGTTCTCCCGCCCTTGAGAGCAAGTAAGTTATCTTCTTGGTTGGGATGCAGGTAAAACTGCCAGTAGCCATCCGGCGTGTTGTTGGGACTGATGGCAGGCCCGTCGTGAAACACTAAATCGCGCGCATTTGAGGTGGCGATCGTGATATCAAAAAACTGCACCTTAGGGGTGTCACGGAATTTGTGGAAGGAGATCAGTTCAAACATCGGGCTAGCCATAAGTCAAATTGCAAACAACAGTGAGTAGAACGATAAGAATTGCGATCAGACCGCTCGGGCGAAGACAGCGCTAAACCGCTCAAGTTGGCAGTCAATCTGGTTTGCTGTCGCCACGTTACACAACGTTACGGCTGTAAACCTACCGTAATGTTGCCCGGATCAAGAAACAAACGCACAGGCGATGCACATCTATGCAGAAACCGAATAGATGTCAGGTATGAACATTTCGCAGTTACAGATGCTTCAGGCTGTGGTCGAGGGGGGCAGCTTCTCCGCCGCCGCGTTACAGTTAGAGACTTCGCAATCGGCAGTGAGTCGGGCGATCGCCTCTCTAGAAGCCGAATTAGGCGTGTCCTTACTCTCGCGGGGACGGTTTGGGGCGCGGTTAACGCCCGTTGGCGAACGAATTTTGCCCCATGTGCACCAGCTGTTACAGGCCCATGAGCGCATCCATCAAGAAGTGCATCAAGAACAACGGCTAGATCGGGGGCGCGTGCGGCTGGCCTCCTTTCGCAGTGCCGCCACCCATCTGCTGCCGCCGCTGATTGCCCAGTTCTGCCACCAATTCCCCAATGTCGAAGTCACCCTGACCGAAGCCGATCCCACTGGCGTAGAACTGGCGCTGCGAGAAGGCCGCGTGGATATTGGCCTAGTGCCCTTACCCCGCACCTCGGACGCTTTGGAAACCTGGGAGATTGCCCGCGATGAATTTGTCGTCCTGTTACCCCCCTCCGCCCAACCCGTTCCCGAAACCCTCACCTGGGACGATCTCAGCGCCTATTCCTTGATTTTGTATAACTACGCCGAATGCACCACTGCCGTCCGCAAACATTGGGAGTTATGGGGACAGTCCTTCAAAGTCGTCCACGAAATCAAAGAAGATTCCACGATCGTCAGTCTCGTCTCCCAGGGACTCGGCGCGGCTGTCCTCCCCCGGCTCGCGGCCATGCCGATTCCACCAGGGGTGCAAGTGCGATCGCTGCCCGTCCCCCTCGAACGCATCATTGGTGCTGCCGTCCCCGCCAATCTGCTCCATCCGCCCACTGTCTTTACTTTTCTGGATTTGTTGCGGAAGACGGGACGGTTTGCGGTGTAATCGGGGGGAATCGGTAATGGGTAATGGGTGAT
>JAIXVO010000331.1 GCA_027482985.1 Cyanobacteriota bacterium | reverse complement strand
CCTACCCCGGTCAATTCGCCCGAAGTATCAATTTGCATGTTGCGAAACTCTTGCGGATCCATGAAGCGGGTGTAGGGATCGTTGAGCTTCTTCAACATTTCCCGCACGGCTTTGTAAGCTTCTTCGCTGCTGGTATAGTTGCGATTTAGATATTCCGTCCGAATCTTCCGCCAGTCTTGTTGATTAAAGGTGCCATCCACATAAGTTCGATCAATGATTTGCCAGACCTCATCGACCAACTCTTTCGGGCTTTGCTTGAAAAAGGCTTGTAACGACAGCACTGACATGGGCTGGACGGCACCTTGGTCAGCGACCTCTTTGGAGTCGCCTTGCAGAAAGGCTTGTCCACGATAAAAATGCAATCCGGTGCCTGCGATCGCGACAGTGGAAACAGCCGCAACTGTTGCGCCCAGGACAAGCCCACGTTTGGTATTTGCCATGTCTCTAACTCAGGAAGTGACTACGGGAGATTATGCCCAATCTAGCACAGGCAATCCCTGCCAACCATGCAAACTAAGTTAAGGATCAATCCACAGCCCATCGCCTTTGATCAAGTTAATCAGTTCTTGCACGCCTTCGGCTTCAGGCACTCGTTTGATCTCTTCCCGGCCGCGATAGAGCGAGATATAACCCGCTTGCTTCCCGACATAACCATAATCGGCATCGGCCATTTCACCCGGACCATTAACGATACAGCCCATCACGGCAATGTTAAGTCCGGTCAGGTGTTGAGTGGCTTCCCGGACTTTGTGCAGCACTTCTTCCAGATTGAACAGGGTGCGCCCACAGGATGGGCAGGCGACGTACTCCACCATTGTCCGACGTAGTCCCAAGGCTTGCAGAATGCTGTAGCAAACGGGAATTTCTTTTTCCGGCGCTTCGGTCAGCGAGACGCGAATCGTGTCACCGATGCCTTCTGCTAATAGAGTGCCAATGCCTGCCGTGGATTTAATCCGCCCATATTCCCCATCTCCCGCTTCGGTTACGCCCAAATGCAGCGGATACTCCATACCCAAAGCATCCATCCGTTGCACCATCAGCCGATTCGCGGCAATCATCACAGGCACTTTCGACGCTTTCAGCGAAATTTCCAGATTATAGAAGCCCAGCGATTCGCAGATGCGGATAAACTCCAGCGCTGATTCCACCATCCCTGCTGGCGTATCCCCATAGGTGAACAGCATCCGTTCTGCCAGGGAGCCATGATTCACGCCAATCCGCATGGATTTGTTTTGCTCTTTCAGCGTCAACACCAAGGGTTCCAGGGTTTCCTGAATCTTTTCGCCAATTTCGTTGAATTCGGCTTGCGTATACTCTGTGCGATCGCTCTTGGGCTTCTCAAACACATATAAGCCGGGATTAATCCGAACATTATCAACGTGTTTCGCCGCTTCCAGGGCAATCTTCAAGCCATTGTGGTGAACATCCGCCACTAATGGCACTGGCTGATAGGTCTGCTCCACTTTGGCACGAATCTCTTCCATCGCCTTGGCATGAGCCATACTGGGCACCGTTACCCGCACAATCTCACAGCCGATCTCATGCAACCGCCGAATGGCCGCAACGGAACCCGCCACATCCAGCGTGTCCTCGTTGATCATGGATTGCACCGCAACCGGATGCCCACCGCCAATGGTGATACTGCCAACCGGGACAGGACGCGTCTTGCGGCGGGGGGTGGAACCTGTGGTCGCAAAGTAGATGGCGGACGGATCGGGGGAAGGGGTTACCGGAGGACTGGGTAGGGTCTGCATACGCTGTGGGGAAAGATTTGCCGCGAAAGGTCACTTTTTTCTGACTCTGTTTTTCAGAGTGCCACAGAAAGGACATTTTTGCGGTATCAGCGAGTGAAATTGTGCAGAGTTTTTCCTGCCCTAAGCACTCGCTGCTTCCCGTGGTTTGGCTTTATTCACCTTGAGTTGCCGACCCATCCATTCGGCTCCATCCAGTTCAGAGATGGCGCTGTCTTCCTGGATTTCTTCTTCCAGTTCGACAAACGCGAAGCCCCGCATCCGTCCGGTTTCTCGATCCATGGGGAGGGAAACCCGTTTGACGGTGCCATACTCAGCAAAGACTTCGCTAAGGTCGTCTGCTGTGGCTCGGTAAGAAATATTGCCAACGTAGATAGTCATGGGAAGTGATGAGTGAACGAACATCCGGTCGCGCCAGAAACTGCAACCGATATGTTTGACTTATCACACCCGCTTCAGACAGTTCTGAACAATCTGATACGAAAGTACAATTCTCTAGTCAATTGAAATTGATTGAGGCCCACTGCTTTTCCCATTTTGAACCGTGGTGGTTTGACCGTAGGCTGGGGTGCCCGTTTGTTGATCGAGCCAACTTTTGACGGGATCATCCTGCAAATTTAAGCGAAAAATGCCGGAGACAAATCCGCCCATGAAGGCGATCGGTTGTTGAGCCAATTCTTTCAGCAACGGCATTAATTCATCCATAAACATCGATCGCTTCCTGGGTTAACGGTTCACTGGTGATTGTAACGTGCGATCGCGGCTCTCTGGCGGACTTATGACGGCAAGGCGGCGGGTTTGCGAGCCTGTTGCCACAAGATGACACAGCCGCTGGCAATCAAGATCGCGATCGCGGGCGCGGAGATCGGCACCCAACCACTTTGGAGGAACAAGCTATAGCCAATTCCGATTACCACCAGGATCAATACCCCCTCGGCCAGAAGTAGCAATAGCATCCGACGGGATAAGCGCATGGCGATCGCGGCGGCGAGGAGTGACCAGCCTGCAATCCAGACGATTTCCAGGGTGGGAGACCAGTACCAGAGGGGAGTTTGTTCGCCCTTCGCCAGGCGCAACAACTGACTCACCATTTGGGCATGAATTAACACCCCTGGCATCCGTGAGTTGCTGCTGGCGATGGGACTGTAGGGGGTGAGGAACAAATCTTTGGCGTTGGCTGCCGTGGTGCCAATTAACACAATCCGATCTTGCACTTGCTCTGGTTGGAGTTTGCCCGCCAGCACATCGCTCAAACTGACCTGCTGCACCAGATTTTGCCCTTGATATTGCAGCATGATTTGGTAGCCGCGATCGTCTAACTGTTGATACCCACCCGATGCCGGCGTTAGCGGGTTTAAGGTCGCCCGTCCTAATTGCGCCACATTGGGATCGAGCGAACTGGGCTTTAAGGTGATGCCCTCTTTGGCTAAATACACGCTAGTGAGACGCAGGGCAAAGGAATGGAAGGACTCGGGCTGATCCGGGACATCGGCAAACAGGAGATTGCGCCGCACCACACTATCCGCATCCAGGGGCACATCATTAAACCCGACTTGCTCCGGCGGCACCCCAGGCGGGGACGGCGTGATGGGTGTACCGAGATTGGTAATGGCGATCGCGTTGGGGGCTGTGAGGGCTTTCAGCAGGTCTGCCCGTCCCGGTTCCTGGGGAATGTCGCGAAAAATATCCAGCCCGATCGCCCGTGGTTGGAACGCCTGCAAGCGTTGAATGGCTTCAGCATAAACTGCATCCGAGAGGGGAAACCGTTTCTGTGCCTGAATATCGGCTTCCGTGATCCCCACCACCAAAATGCGGTCATCTGGAGGAGCGGCAGGCTGGAGTTGCACCATCCGATCAAAAGCCGCCAGTTCCAGCTGTTGTAACCAGCCCAGGTACCGCATTCCCGCGACGCTGACGGCACCGATCGCCCCGGCTAACCCCACCAGCAAGGTGGCGATCGCGATTTTGCGGCGTGGTACTGCCACCGGGGTCGCAGGCAGGGGAAGAGACTCCGGCCAAACCGTACCCGACAGCTCCGGAACGGTGCCGGGGATCAGGGTTTCCGCATTGGCATCCGCTTGTTTCCGTGTCTGCGTGGGGTAGGCCAGGGCGGTTTGATCCAGGGCTGCTAACAGTTCCGTTGCCGATTGAAAGCGATCGTTGAAGTGATACCGCACCAGTTTGTTCAGAATCGCCGCCAGCCAGGGACTAATCTCGGTGCGATCGAGCCAGATCACATCGCCCGTGGTGGGATGGGTGGGCAGTTGGGAGGGATGCAAGCCCGTCAATGCCTGAATTGCCGTCATACCCAGGGCGTACAGGTCACTACTGAAGCGGGGTTTGCCAGCCAGTTGTTCACTCGGTCCGTAGCCCTGAGTGGCGATCCCGATCGTCAGCTTGGAGGGTTCAATGTCCGTGGTGATTTGGGTATTCAGTTCTTTGACTGCCCCAAAGTCAATCAGGACGAAGCGATCGTCTTGCCGTCGCCGGATCAGGTTACTGGGTTTGATGTCGCGGTGAATGACGTGTTCACGGTGAACAAACTCCAGAATTTCGGCGACATCCCGCAGCAGAGTAATGGTTTGGGCTTCGTTGAGGATATGGATAATTTGCAGTTCTTCCGTCAGCGATCGCCCATCGACAAATTCCTGTACCAGATAAAACTGCCCGTCTGCCTCGAAATTATCCAGCAGAGCCGGGATGCGATCGTGGCAACCCAGTTTCCGCAACATCTCCGACTCGTTCAAGAACAAGCGACGCGCGACCGCAAGAAACTGCGGATCTTGGCTGAGGGGCATGAGTTGCTTGACGACACAGCGATCGCCGCTGTCCGCTGCTTGCAGATCTGCTGCAATAAACGTTTGCCCAAAGCCCCCACTGCCGAGGACTCGCACCAGCCGATAACGTCCGTTGAGTAAGGTTTCCAGCATCTAAAATGAGATTCGCGACAAAATAACACTGACGTGCTGCCCTAATCTCATCTTCAACGGCAAACCGGGAAAACGCAGAACTTTTTGCAAAAAAGACGATCAGCCACCTTTGGGGAAATGCTCGATTTGAGCGTAACCGCTAAAGATGAGGCGATCGCCCGCCGTTTCCAGGCGGTTAATCCGCATCATCACGCCATCCAGGTCAAACCGATCCAGATCCACCATGTTGTTCAAAATCTCGGCAAACTGGTTCGTCAAAATTTCCGAAATCCCCCGAAAATTCTCTGGCACTCCAGCCGCTTCAAATTGGGGATTCTGGAACGTAATCCGCCGCCGCTTCTCCACGCCCAGCGTCGTAGACAAACTAATCGGGACAGAGCCGTTGGGGAGTTCCACCTTGGCATCAATCTTCAGGCGATTGTTGGGTTGCAGTTCCACCGTCACTTCCTCAAACGAGACGGGATCGCCCCCAGAGAATTGCATCAGCTCTGGCGTATCCAGGTTGTGCAGCCGTTTCCGCACCAGTTCGGCAGTAAACGCGTGATTAATGCCAGCCTGGGTCAGAACCACTTGCGCGACGGCCTGAGTCGGCTGACGCAGCCGAATCTTGCCGCTGAGGACAGAACTAAAGTCGATAGAAACAGCATCGGTCTCAAACGACATCTCATCCACGTAGAAGTCGCGCCGAATCACGATGTTCCGACCTTTCATCTGAAAGCTGTCAATGCTCCCTTGCAGCAACTTGCTAGAAGGATTGCACCGAATTTGCACTTCAACCGATTCGCATTCCGAGAACAAATGGCGAATCGATTGACTTGCGACTTTATTTAGCATCCGCTCACCGAAGTCGGTGCCCGGAGTATTTGCAGTAAATCCGCCTAACATAAGGTGCACTGGCTCAGAATGCGTCCTCCCCATTTTGTAACAGAATATGAAGATCGTGCAACATTTTAGCCATTATTCTTGTGAGAGGGCAGTTCAAAGAAAAACTTATCGTTCGCCACTGATTGAATTGTTCAGCATTATTACCGTAGACAAACAGCACTCCATATATTTTTTCTCCCATCCCTCAAACGCCCGTCCCTCCAGCCTTCTGACTCCTGTCTCCAGCCTTCTGACTCCTGCTTTCTAGCTCCTCCCCTGGCAATCAGCCCCCCTTCTCGCTATAATCAAACAGCCTGATTTGCGGATGTGGCGGAATTGGCAGACGCGCTAGATTTAGGTTCTAGTACCGAGAGGTGTGAAGGTTCAAGTCCTTTCATCCGCATTGAGATTTCTTCCTTGCAACAATTCTCTGATTTGTTGTCCGTGGTTTTGGAGGAGACGTGCCAGCGACGCGTCTCTACGAGTTTTTGGGTTTGTCACTTCGGACTCCTGGCTTCTGCCTCCACCTCTAATTCGGCAATCACAAAATCTTCGTCGGGATCATTGTGGAGATGAAAGCCGAGAGCCTGACAAACGTGTTCCATGCCGTGGTTTTCGGGGAGAATTTCGCCAAAGACGCGATGAATGTGGTGGTCACGGGCGATCGCCAATAGCTGTCTTAACAATTCGGTGCCCAAGCCTTGATGCTGGAAGCGATCGCTGACGAGGATGGCGAATTCGGCATCAGCGGTGTCTGGGAGGCGATTGAAGCGGGCGACGGCAATGATTTCAGGGGGACGGTCAAGTGGGGTGTGGAGCGCTACGATGACGTGTTCTGTGTCGTCGGGATGACAGATGCGGCTGAGGCGATCGTGAGCAATCCGACGGCTGAGTT
>JAIXVO010000790.1 GCA_027482985.1 Cyanobacteriota bacterium | reverse complement strand
CTCCATCACACTTTCCCGACTGGCGGGATAAGGCGGACATTCATCAAACGCCATGATCACGTCTGCCCCAAGCGCATTCTGGATAGCGATCGAGGTTTCGGGAGCCAGGTGAATCATTTGACCATCGCGGGGCGAGCGAAAGGTGACACCCGCTTCCGCGATCGTCCGCATTTCACTCAAGCTAAACACCTGAAACCCGCCGGAATCCGTCAAGATCGGTCCCGACCAGGCCATAAACCGATGCAACCCACCTGCTTTCGCGACAATATCCTCTCCCGGCTGGAGATGGAGATGGTAGGTATTGGCTAGCACCATCTGCGCTCCCGTTGCCTGAAGCTGGTCGGGGGTCATCGTTTTGACATTGGCAAGCGTCCCCACCGGCATAAACCGGGGGGTTTCCACGATGCCGTGAGGGGTGTGGAAGCAGCCTGCCCGCGCGTGGGTGTCACAACAGGTCGCTTGAAGCTGAAACGAAAATGCGTTACTCAAGTCACTTTGACAATAGAGATAGACTCTCTATTGTGCCATCTCCGCTGCCAGTGGGGAAGGCAGCGTGTCAAGGGCCAGCGGGACTAGAGGGAGAAGGGGTCTTCGTCATCGATCTGGGCATCCCAACCTGCTGCGAGCACTTCGGCGACGACTGCTTCCAGGGCAGCCGCATTCAGGTCGTGGGAGTGCTCTTCCATCAAGTGATTCGTCAGCGGCAACAGGCGCAGGGTGCGAGATTCCTGGATCAGATCGAAAAAGGGTTCGTTCTCATCGGTTAACCCCAGTTCCATGTAATCAAAACTTTGGACGTTGAGATACATGGCGTGGTTCGCGACCAGGGTGGCCCGTAAGGCATCGGTAAAAACTTCGAGAATGCAGCCCTCGCCCTGGTTAGTCAGCACGCCATCCTGGGTATGGACGTACCGCACCCGCCCAATGTCGGTTAGCAGCCGATGCATATCTTGCTTGTTAATGACTGTGCCAGTATCAACAATGCAGGGAGCGAGCGATCGCTGACTGCTAGAAGGTTGGTCGTGACTCATGAAGAGAAAGCCTCTGAACTGATACGAACCTGAAATTCAGTCGTGGCAATGACGGGGAACAGCCCAACCAACCCTCAAGTTAAACCTGAGAGAAGCGGCACGAACCTGCCTGCCAACCGTGAAGCGAACCAATTGCGAGAATGCTTTAGACCATCGCGCCACCCTCAAAAAACCAACATTTGATTGACTTTTGCAGCCATTCAAGGTAGCAAGTTGGGCGGTAAAAATCAGGGCAGCGAGTCAAGCGCTCTAAAGCAATTTTATCCCAAGATTTTTTGCTGGCGTGTCAGAAATTTGGCTAAATTTTGCAATTAACTTGTAGACTGTTGGATTGCTCTAAATCTGGCTAATCTGACCCATATTCGCCGCTAGATGTAGGTTTTCTGCGACAAATAGTTATCAATTGTCGTAAAAGTAAAACTTCATGACTCATCGCTGTGTTTTTCTACACTCAGCCTTAACGCTGGGACGACGGCAACTCTCGACTTTGTTGGGGGCGATCGCGTTTTACACCTGCATCCCCATTCCGCATCATTGGGAACTAGAGTTTGCGGGCATTGCTCGCTGGGCACCCGCGATCGGGCTACTGCTGGGGGCTGGCTTAGGGCTGCTGGATGTTGGCTTGAGGGCACTGTCCCTCCCGATCCTGGTGCGCAGTGCGCTGATTGTGGCGGCGTGGGTTGCCACCACGGGGGGACTTCATCTCGATGGCGCAATGGATACAGCCGATGGGCTGGCGGTGCTCGATCGCCAACGCCGCTTAACCGTCATGAGTGACAGTCACACCGGAGCCTTTGGCGTGATGGCAGGTGGGATTATTTTGCTGCTGAAAGTGACCGCGATCGCCAGTTTGACCCACCATCTCACTCTCGCCCTGATGCTGGCGGCAGGTTGGGGCCGCTGGGGACAACTCGCGGCGATCGCGTTTTATCCCTATCTCAAGCCCACTGGCAAGGGGGCTTTTCATAAAGCCGCCATTCGCAGTCGCTGGGCTATAGTGTTGCCCTGGTTATTTGGGGTGGGGATCAGTAGTGGGCTGGCTTGGGGTTTCGGGTTGAGTATTGGAGTCATCGTCGGGATGACCGCCATCGGATGTGGGCTGTCACTCTTGACCGGAGCCTGGTTTCAATGGCAATTGGGGGGACAGACGGGCGACACTTATGGCGCGATCGTGGAATGGACAGAAGCACTACTGTTGTGTGCGCTGACTAGCTTTTTACAATAGACGCGATCGCAGCGAGCCGTTTCCACGCCCGTTGCTGGTACGTAGCCATGCCGTTCGTAGAGTTGCACCGCTTCCCGGAGGACACTCGCCGTTTCAATCCAAATTTCCGCAAAGCCCCGCGCCGCGATCGCCGCTTCCAACGCCCCCAGCAAAAATTTCCCCAGTCCTTGCCCTCGCGCCGTCGGCAGCAAATACATTTTGCGAATTTCGACTGCCTGCGGCCCGCGATCGATGGGGTAATAAGCCGCTGTGCCCACCACTTCACCCTGCTGTTCCACCACCCAAAATTCGCCCCCCGCTGTTAGATAACAGGCTTCCACCTGGAGTACATCCTGATCGGCTCCCGCAGGTTCCCAGCCC
The DNA here is from genome assembly GCA_027482985.1 of Cyanobacteriota bacterium. GTDB lineage: Bacteria > Cyanobacteriota > Cyanobacteriia > Leptolyngbyales > Leptolyngbyaceae > JSC-12. Next base: position 1,962 of record JAIXVO010000790.1, on the reverse strand, counting down.
AACCCATATTCCGCCAGAACAGTCCGAATCACTGCCGCCGCTGCTTCGCGATCGCAGGGTTGCCAAGGTCGAATGGTAAATGCTTGGTAAGTTTGCGTCATGAATTTAGCTGTGAATTCGGGGCTGAGGGTGGAGGGTGGCGAGTAGCTCACTTTCAATTGGTGCCAACTCTTGCAGGCGGTGTTCGACGATCGCGCGATCGTAATACGTCGTCGCCAGTACCCAATAAATCCCATAATGCCGCGCTTCCGATGCCATCAAACTCCGATAGAACCGCGCCAGTTGAGGATCGGGACAATGTTCCCCCAGTAACCCCAACCGCTCATGACTGCGGGCTTCAATCAACCCCGACACTAGCAACGAATCCAGCAGCCGTTCCGGTTCCTGAGGCCGAATCTGTTTATTTAAGCCTGCACCATAGGGCGGTGCCGCCAGTGGCCCCAGCGGAATCCCCCGTTCCTCCAAAATCTGGTTGACCTGATCAAAGTGTGCCAGCTCTTCCTGGGCGATCGTCGTCAGCGATCGCACCAGCTTCGTATTCGAGGGATAGCGGAACATCAAATTCAGCGCCACCCCCGCCGCTTTGCGTTCGCAATGAGAATGATCCAGCAAAATCATGTCCAGATTCGCCAACGCCTGTTCAATCCAGGCAGTGGAGGTCGGTTGTTGGAGGAATTTAATGGTGGTTGTGGAGGGCATGGGAGGGGAAGAGAGGAGGAGGAAGGGGAAGGGAGTCAGGAGTCAGGAGCCAGAATTCAGGGTCAAGCGGTAAAAGCTTGCTGTCTGCCTTTCCTCCTGAATTCTACCTGTGCGCCGCTAGCAATGTTCCACCCATCCTCCGCCTGCCCCCAATTCTCTCCTGCCTCCTGCCCCCTGCCTCCTGCCCTCTTCAAGGCATTCCCGTCACCACGGCCCAAAAATATTTCTTAAACGAGGTGGGATCCATCTGGAGGCGCATTTTACGCGACCAGGTATAGATGTCGAAGGCGATCGCGTCGGGTTGGATGGCGATATTGCCGACGATGGCGATCCAGTGGGTGGGGAGGGGCAGCAACGGGGGGCGATCGGTCAACATCCCTTCGGCGCTAATCAGGGCAAAGGCGACTCCACCCTGACGAATCACGGTATCGGCTTGTTTGAGGGCAGGTAGATCATTGAAGGGAAAGGCATAGGTGCAGTCTACGGTTTTGTAGCCGAGGATTTCCTGGACCCAGCCAGACAGTTCCCAGGGTTTGGTCATGCCGGCGAGATTTCGGACGAGTTCGGGAGCGTTCGGTTCGACGGGAAACAAGACATTTTCCATGTCTCGCAGGGTGGCTAATACCATCCAATCGGCCTGCCCCATGCGCAGGTCGCCCTGAGTGGCACGACGGACATCATCAGAAGAGGGAATATAACGAGACAGGCTATGAAAGCCGCCTAATAGATAGAGGTAGCTACAAATCTCGACATATTTGAGGGGATGTTTCCGCACCAGTTCAAACAGGACTGCCGCTGGGCCGCAGAAGGGTTGGCCCCCCTGAGAGACAAGATAGGGGTTATGGACGCGATCGCGCATTTCGCTGGCTAAGGTGGCTTTGCTGAGCAGAGTCCAGATGCCAGGGGTGATGGCAGTCTCAAAATCGGCAATTTTACGATCCGCCTGTTGCAGAATTTCAGGCGCGATCGGTTCTGGCTCCGTGATGATTTGGCGAATCAGCATGCTGTCGTAGACCCCTGTCAGTTGCAAAGATTTGCTGCTAGCTTTCCCCATAGACAGAGTAAAATGACAGCCAGTTCTGTTCCTGAAACCCGCATTCGTTGAGTTGAGTGAGCCAATCTGGCTCGTTCTATGGTGTAATGGTTTTTTGCTGTCTTCCTAGATTCGCTTGAAGCTGATTTTGCTCGTATAATCGCCTCATCTGTTGAGGAGTTTCCCCTGTGCTTGCGATCTATCCTGGCAGCTTTGACCCCATCACCCTG
>JAIXVO010000258.1 GCA_027482985.1 Cyanobacteriota bacterium | reverse complement strand
CTTCTCCCTGGGGAGAAGGGCTGGGGATGAGGGCAATTCATGCCACCATTCAGCAACGCCCAATTTTAAGCATGGTTGGCAGGTAGGCGATCATGCTCGATCGCCTACCCGCGCAACAAGACCGCGATCGCGCTTTTGCTAAACTACAAGCACTGGGACTCGCTCCCGCCACCCTCCTACCCGCTGCCCGCTGCCCCACCATGACTCCCGCTGAACTGAAATACTACGGCATTACCATTCCCCCAACTCAGGACGAGTTGCCTTACGACGATGGAGAAAATATGGAGAGTGAGCGCCACAAACTCCAAATGGATTTGCTGATTGACTCGCTCCTGCCCTGGCTGGATCAGCGCGAAGATGGTTATGTGGGCGGCAATATGTTTGTCTACTACAGCATGCGGCAGGTGCGCAACCAGGACTTCAAAGGGCCGGATGTGTTTGTGGCATTGGGGGTGCCGAAAGGGGAGCGGAAAAGCTGGGTGTGTTGGGAAGAAGAAAAAACGCCCGACGTGATCATTGAGTTGCTGTCGGAGAGTACCGCCGCCCAGGATAAGACGGAGAAAAAACTGATTTACCAGAATCGTCTGCATGTCCCGGCATATTACTGGTACAACCCCTTTGATCCCGATGACTGGGCGGGGTTTTCGCTGGTCGCTGGGACGTATCAGGCGATCGCGCCCAATTCTCAGGGGCAACTCAACTGTCAGCCGTTAGGACTCGCCCTCACCCGCTGGCAGGGCATCTACAAAACCATCGCCACCACCTGGTTACGCTGGACACAGCCCGATGGCACCTTACTCCTGACCGCCGCCGAACAGGAGCAACAACGGGCAGACCAAGAACGCCAACGGGCTGAACAGGCGGAAAATCAGATTCAGCAAATTGCCCAAAATTTGTTGCAGACGGGGATGTCTGTGGACCAAGTGGCGCAAATAACGGGGGTCGCGGTTGAGCGCTTGCGGGAGTGGCGCTAACACCCAGAACTGCCTCTATACCCTGTCACCTTGGCGGGCAAGGTGTGGGAGAGTAGTAGTAACGGTAGACTCACGCCAGGATGATAGTTTATGCTGACCTCAACCCAGGAATTGTTGGAAACGGCTCGCCGGAATGTGTACGCGATCGGGGCGTTCAACGTCTATAACCTGGAGGGCGTGAAAGCGGTGATTACGGCGGCAGAGGCAGCCTCCAGTCCGGTGATGTTGCAATTGCATCCAAGTGCTTTGAAGTATGGGAAAGCGCCGCTGGTAGCCCTGTGTATGGAGTCAGCGAGACGGGCAACGGTGCCGGTGTCGGTGCACCTGGATCACAGTACTTCGGCCCAAGATATTCGGTTAGCGCTGGAATCGGGGGTGCGATCGATCATGGCGGATGGGTCGCCCTTATCCTATGAGGAAAATCGGGCGTTTACGCGAGATATGACCGCGCTTTGCCATGAATATGGGGCGGTGGTGGAAGCGGAAATTGGGCGGATTAGCGGCACCGAAGACGGCCTAACGATCGCGGAAAAAGAAGCCAAAATGACGGACCCGGATCAAGCTTTAGAATTTGTCCACTTTGCTAAAGTTGATTCGCTTGCCGTCACCATTGGGAATGTGCATGGCGAGTACAAAAGCCCACCTCGGCTGGATTTCCCGCGTCTCGAAAAAATTCGCCGAATGCTCGACCTTCCGCTGGTGTTGCATGGCGCGTCGGGATTGCCGGAAGACATGATCAGCCGCTCAATTCAGTTGGGTGTGTGCAAATTTAATGTCAACACGGAAGTCCGGCAAGCCTATATGGAGGCGCTCAAGGATGAAATCTGCGGCGACAGTCCCAAAGACTTGTTAGAGATTGCGGGAGAAGCGATCGCGGCGATGGCGGAAGTGATCACCGATAAACTCCACCTGTTCGGCTCAGTCGGGAAAGCCCATTTGCATGAAACTCCCTATGCGCGATCGCTGGCTGCTTACGAGCAAGCCTAAAGTGTGAATAACATTATCATCCTGAAATGCACATTATTAAGCATCATCAAACTTAGCTAACTTTGAGTAGTTATAAAATATCGGGAAACAGTGATGGTACAAACCAAAATTTATGGGCTGAGAGCGCATCTTGACCCGATTAAATCAGCACTCTCAGATGTGATTCATACTTGCGTTATGGAAGCCCTCCAGTATCCAGCCGATAAACGCGCCCACCGGTTTTTCCCGCTTGATGCTGCCGATTTTTTCTATCCTGCTGGTCGGACTGAGCGGTACACCATCATCGAATTCAGTATGATCGAAGGCCGGAGTGTAGAGACGAAAAAGCAGTTAATGCGGTTACTGTTTGAGCGCGTTCAGGCACTTGGCATCTCCGCCCAGGATTTAGAAATGACCATTTTTGAAACACCAAAGCAGAATTGGGGTTTTCGTGGCTTACCGGGAGACGAGCATCAATTGAACTACAAAATTGAGGTTTAATGGGGCGACCCCCTAACACAACCCTCGGCTCAGCCAGTTTCAGGTGATGGGTGCAAACTAAAAGTAGGCAGGCGATCGCCCTCGGTCGGTGACTTTGGGCTGACTGTAGCAATGGTGCTCAGTGGGAGTTACCGCAACTCTGGGGAGAAGGGCGATCGCGGGTGAGCGGGTGCTGTGATCATCAAGACCCGTTCCATCAGCCACGGTGAAAGGCGATTACACCAACTCGCGACGTGACTTTGCCAGCCCACCAAAATCTCCGGTGTGTCTTTTGCCAGTCCCACCATCAGCGCCTGCGCTACCTGTTCTGGAGCCACCGGAATCACCCAGCGGAACCATTGCAAGTGCCGCGCCATGTCGGTCTCCGTCAACGAAGGAAGTAACGACACCACCCGCACGTTGTAAGGACTGAGTTCACATCGGAGTGCCTGGGTAAACCCCACGATCGCAAACTTGGTCGCCGAATAAGTAGACATCGTGGGTGCCGCTAATTTGCCCATCAAACTGGACACATTCACGATCGTGCCACCGCCTTGCGCTACCATCCGTCGCGCCACCAGCCGCGTCACGGTATACATACCGACTAAATTCGTAGCAATTTCGGCTTCCACTTGCGCCAGCCGCAGTTGCAAGAACGACGCTTGATGCGCCACCCCCGCACAATTGACTAACACATCAATGGGTCCGTAATCTCGCCAAGCTTGCGCGATCGCAATATTGACTTCAATCGGTTGACTCAAATCCAGGGCTAAGGGGATCGCTTCCACCCCTAAACTCTCCAAGTCGGCAGCGGTTTCGGCTAAGCGCTGCGGGTTGCGGGCGACCAAGAGCAGGCGGGCGGCTCCGGCTTTGGCAAAACTCAGGGCAATTTCGCGTCCAATGCCACGAGAAGCGCCAGTAATTAGAGCAGTTTTTCCATGCATCTGCATTGCAATACCTCCAGGGTCTAAGTCCCACGCCCGCCGGACAAACTGGCACAGACGTTCAACAGCTTGAGATTGTCTGTCTGGATCAAGGCTGATCCGCAACTGCAACAGCAGGCAACGTCTAGGTGTCCGTGCAAGGGGTGGGCCGAACTCAAATAATGGTCAAACTTGAAATCAGTAGTGAATCGGAATTGGGGTGAATGAGCGTCGATTGACTACGAAAAGATCAGCGATGGACGGATTCAAAGGTCTGTAATCGGTGGGTGATTCGGGCAAGGGTTATGTTGATAACACTCAACTTCAGGGAACCCAGATCAGATGAGCCGACACGCTCATTGCCTACCTGCATACCCTAGCAACGGGATCTAGAACCCGCAACATTTATTAGCAAATAATCCAGGAATTGATGTTTCGTAATCCCTCTCTCAGGTTAGGGGAGAAGCGGCGATCGCCGATATAATCACGCTCCACAGGCTTGGTCGGCATCGGAGGAGTGAGATTTATGAGAATTCTGGCCTTGCTGTGGACAGACGTTACACTTGACTCTCCAGTCCACTGGAAAGATCACAATTAAGCAAGCAGTTGCGTTCAACTGGTCAGGTAAAGATGATGAAGCAAATTCACAGGAAGACTCAAGGATGGGTTGGGGTGCTGGTCGCGATCGTCGCTGCCAGTCTCCCAGGCTGTGCCACCACTGCCCAAACCCAAGCTCAAGCACCCAACGCATCGGGACTCCAGACTGGGGCTAACTCACCCATGCCGCATGGGAGCATGGATCACAGCATGATGGAATTGGGACCCGCCAATGCTGAATTCGATTTGCGGTTGATCGACAGCATGACACCGCATCACGAAGGGGCAATCATCATGGCGAAGGAAGTATTACAAAAATCCCAACGGCCGGAACTGAGACAACTGGCGCAGACGATCATCCAGGCACAAACGCAAGAAATTCGCCAAATGCAGGGCTGGCGTAAAGCCTGGTATCCGCAAGCACCCAAGCAACCCGTGGCCTGGCACGCAGCGATGGGGCACTCCATGACGATGTTTCCAGAGCAAATTAAAGCTTTGCAGATGGCGGTCGATCTCGGCGCGGCAGATGCCCAGTTTGACCAGCGCTTCCTCGATGCCATGATTCCCCATCATGAAGGGGCGGTGGTGATGGCCAAGGATGTGTTGCAAAAGTCGCAGCGGCCAGAAGTGTTGCAGCTAGCCCAAACCATCATGACCTCGCAACAGGCAGAAATTGAGCAAATGCAGCAATGGCGCAAAGCCTGGTATGGCAAGTAGGGATGATCAGCCGAATTGGACAGCGCCGCTCAACTACGGCTCATCCATCGCCACGAGTTGCTTTAAAAGAGAAAAACTCGCCTTTAAAGCGAGTCTTTATGAAATCGGAGCGGCGGGATTCGAACCCACGACCCCTACTACCCCAAAGTAGTGCGCTACCAAGCTGCGCTACGCCCCG
>JAIXVO010000743.1 GCA_027482985.1 Cyanobacteriota bacterium | reverse complement strand
TGCAATCGGATCAGAGACGCAGGACTGACTAACAAATTGCCGTTGGTGGAGGCAATGCCCAGCGATCGCAAATCGATGTCATACCGTAAGCGATCGCGTTCCACCAACAGAAAATTACTGTGGCTCACCTTTAACTGCGAGGCAATCAGCGGCACCTGCGGACGGTTCGATCGCGGCTCTTGATTGAACACCCCGTTCAAGAATTGATTAAACTTTTGCTCCAATTCCGCACTGCTGGTAAACGGAATCGTAATCGTCAACGCTTGACTGGCATCTTTTTGCACCGCACCGCCCACGCTGCCGACCTGCTGCTCCACCTGCTTCACCCACTGCTGCAACGTCTCCCCACTGACACTCTGCAAGCGTTCACTCAGTTGGATTTGTTGGACAATCTCACCCCGATTCGGGCTATAAAAGCGCACGCCCAAATCCGATTCCACACAACCCGACAGCACCAGGGTCAGTCCTAACAGCAACGACCACAGCGCTCGGTGGAGAAACCGCGATCGCCAGTGCCGCAACATCGGGCGCAGGGCAGGCAGGGGCATATCAGGTAGCCATTTCATGATCAAAAGATTCACTCAAAGGGGCAGTTGGGGAGATGAGCGGGAAATTAGGATATCCCATTATTCCTTACATCAGCCATACCAGACTAGCAAGCAGGAGTAAGGACGCACCGACGGCCACCCAAATAAACCCGCGATCCTCCCGGTTGACCTGGCTTAAGTCTACCGATTCCAGTTTGTATGCCGAAGTGCGAGCCGGAGGAGATTTCGCGGCGGGACGGGCGGGGATCGCTCGGCGATCGCGCTCACTCTGATCCGCCAGATTGCCCAAATCGGGAATTTGGGTCAGCCATTCGGGTCGCGCCTGCAACTTGGGGGCTTCCAGAATATACAAAATGCGTTTGCCTTCTTTGCGAGTTTGCCAGTCTGGGTGTTGGGTCAGTTGGCGACAGAGGGCGATCGCCGCCTGTTCCTGTCCCGTCGCTTGATAGGCCGTCACCAACCAGGTTTGAATCGAGCCACCCAACATCGAATTCAAACTCACCAGGGCACAGGCATTTTCCAGATGATGAACCGCCTTACGATAATCACCCCGCTCAAACGCCGCTTTGCCAGCTTGAAACTCCGTTTGCGAGGCATCAGATTGATTTGCAGTCACCAGTTCACCCTCTTCAGCAATCTTTTTGACATTCTACAAAATGGTTAGCCCGTCACCATCCCCAGCAAGGTGACTTCCCACACCAACCGGGGATTGACATTTTGCCGCAAATATTCCCGCGCCTGTTCGAGGGTTTTCAGCCGGGGCACCATGCCCTGAATCGACGGTAAAGCTTGGGTTGTGGCCGTATTCCAGGTTTGCGCTTGCAGGAAGTCAATGAGCCACAGTTGGGCATCCAGTTCTACCGCCTGCTGAATTTGCCGCGCCAACGTCAGCGCCACACGCGGCGAGGGGACGGGTTGAGTCAGTTGTTGCAATAATTCTGGCGCAATCTCCTGAAGTCTTTGCCAATGGGCGATCGCGGCTCCTGGACTACCCTGTGCCAATTGTAAAATTTGCGGCTGCGCTAAAACCTCCGGCTGCCCGACCGTCGTCAACACTGCCGTCAAATCCTCCTGGGAGAGCCGAAAAAACGGAATTCGCTGGCACCGAGAAACCAGCGTCGGCAGCAGTGATTCGACACTTTGAGCAATTAATATCAACGTTGCCTGCCCCGGTTCTTCCAGGGTTTTTAACAGCGCATTGGCCGCCGCTTCCGGCATCGTCTCCGCCTGCTCCAGCACGACCACCGATCGCGGCGCTTCCAGGGGCGATCGCGACAAAAACTGGCTGATCTCCCGCACCTGTTCCAGCCGAATCAGCGGCGAGGTTTTGCGTTTAATATCCGCCGCGATCGCCTCCGCGATCGACAGGCGTTTCCCCTGATGTAAGTAAGTCGGTTCCACCCACAACAAATCCGGGTGATTCCGCTGCTGCATCCGCTGCCCTATCCCCCGTAACTCGTGCTCGGACGATCGCCCCGCCGCAAATAACGCCGCCACAAAACACTCCGCCGCCACGCTCCGCCCCACTCCCTCCGCCCCCGCAAACAGGTAAGCCGGGGCAATGCGCGCCTGCGCGATCGCCTGTGTCAGCAATTCCACAGCGCGAGGTTGACCAATGAGGGGGGAGAAGGAAGACATGGGTAAGTGGGGGCAGAGGGCAGAGGGCAGAGGGCAGAGGGCAGGAGGAGAATTAAGAGGGCGGGAGAGGGCGGGAAGGGTCGGCTGAAGAAGGGAGGGGAAGAGCGATAGAAGATGGCAGAAAGCCCGTCATGAGGGCGGCTCTCTGGCGATGATGAAAATGGCTGTTCCTGCTGCCCTCTGCCTTCTGCCTTTTGCCTTTTCTACTAGATTACTCAATCGCCGCACCAAACCATTGATGCAGGAACTGCTGAAGCGTGGCTTGAATTTGGGCGGCGACGGTGGCTTCGGGTTGGTTGGCATCGATCCGAATCATGCGCTCGGGGGACTGAGCAGCCAGGGTCATGAAGCCTTGATGGACGCGTTGATGGAAGCTGAGATCGGCTTGTTCGATGCGATCGCGGGTAGCACGGCGATCGGTGCGGGCGAGGCCAATGGCAGGATCGAGATCGAGCCAGAGGGTGATATCACTTTGTAACCCGTGGGTGGCGAGGTGGTTGAGTTGGTGAATCAGGGACAAATCCAGCCCGCGACCGTAGCCCTGGTAAGCAATGGTCGAGTCCACATAGCGATCGCAGAGGATCAGTGCGCCAGCAGCCAAGTGGGGACGCAGGAAGGCTTCGACGTGTTGGGCGCGATCGGCGGCATACAGCAATAATTCAGTTCGATCCTGAACGACTTCAGAATCAGTGTGATCTAATAATAGGTGGCGAATTTTTTGGCCGATGGGAGTCCCGCCGGGTTCCCGCGTAGTGATGAGCTGCTGGATCTGCCCCTGAGCCTGAAGCTTGGCGAGCCACCCGCTGGCCTGGAGCCACTGCTGCGATCGCGCTAGTTGAGTCGTTTTGCCGCCCCCCTCTCCACCTTCAAAGACAATCAATCGCCCCTTCATCTTGTGTAACCTCAGCCGTTTGATTACAATCTGTCCATGGTTAGTTGAAAAACTCAAGCAATTATGTAGGGTTTACTTGCATAATTTCCAGAGAAAAATTTTGTTCTGATTCGAAATCACGCTTTGATTTGAGATTCAAATCACATATTAGTGTCAAATCAAGTCAGAACTCAGTCACTTCCCGTGTTGGAGTCTTCTTGCTCAATTGTTACTTGGCTAAGGACGGAGCACATGTATTAAACGTTCTATCGGGATGAACGTTATCATGGCGAAGTCGTGATAAAACCTTCAAAATTCATCATGGCTCGATACACTGGATTATTCAAAATTGCCGCGTCGGTTAGTAGCTTTCAACAGTTGCTAGGCGAAGTTTTAGAATCTTGTAACTTCAATATTGTTTACCAGACAGGTGACTACTTGATGGCAAGGGAGAATCCTGGCAAGGTCGCCTACCATCAATTGGTCACAGTTGAAGTGTTAGTGGATCAAACCACGACTACCGATGACGCAGTGCAAATGCAAGTGGTGTTGAAAAACGAAGAATTACCCTTGAAGATCGATAATCACTGCTGTCAGACCTATAACCGAGTCAATCAAGCGATTATGGATGCCCGTCAATGGCGCTTAATTGAAGCGATCGCGGGTTAACTGCAAACTCACTAGCAGTAGTCTAATCATTTCAAGCGATTCAACCGCACCCACGACTTGATGGGCGATCGCCCTCCGCCTAGCATCGCCGATCACTCATCAGCGTTCTCTTCATTATCTTTTTCGTCATCATCGTCCGCTTCAATTTCAGTCGGCTCTTCCGGCGAATTCAAACAATGATCTTTGAATTCATCTTCCGGATCTCCGATCATATTGGGGCTGATTAAGGTGATATCAAATTCATCCGGGGGCACGGTCACCACCGCATCTCGCTGCAGCAAGTAATAAATTGCCCGCACTTTCGGACCAAAGACCACCTCATCTTCATTGGTTAAATCGTGGCCTTGCAATTTCCGTCCATTGATTAATAAGCCATTCGCACTGGCTCGGCCTTTGGCGTTGCCATCCACAATGCGGTAACTGCGCGAGCCATCCGCTCGCTTAAACTCTAATAAGGTGGCATGGTGGCGTGAAACGAACTGTGACACCAAACGAATATCACATTTGGGATCACGACCAATGGAATATTGTGGGGCATCCAGAAGAAACTCACGACGCCCTCTGTCATCTTCGATGATCAGGAGATGATTTTGTTTCGGTTCTGAGGACATTGAGGAGGAAATACGCGAGGACATCAAAACAGGGAAACTGAAGCAGAGTTGCCACCCAAGTCATGACGCGACTGTTCAGCTTTGTTGGTGGGAGGTGTACCCTTAATCGGAATTGACCAAACAAACAGGGCGTAAATTTCGCCACGACGAATGCCATTCAGTTGGTCATTGACACGTTGGCACAAACAAAAAATAAACTTAGCAACAGGGAAACCCAAAAACAGATGAAAAATGGGCGGGGCAAGTTCTCTAACAAACAGTTTACCTAACTTGTAAAGCAGTGTTGGACTCTCACACAGTTCTCAACGTTAGAGTTAATTGCCTGGATTGACCGTGTATATCTTACACTGCCACGACGCGATCGCGTGTGAATAATTCACACCTCCGGTTCCCCAATCATATTGGGGCCAATCAAAGTAATATCAAATTCGTCCACAGGTGCCGTCTGCACTTCATCGCGTTTGAGCAGTAAATAGGTAGCACTCACTTTGGGGCCAAACACTACCAGATCCTCATGCTGCAAATTGTGCGCCCGGAGCTTGCGGCCATTAATCAACAACCCATTCGAACTCGGCTTCCCAGCAGGAATCCCATCCACAATCCGGTAAGCATAGGTGCCATCGTCGTTCATCAACTGCACCAGGGTGGCATGACGACGGGAGACAAACTGAGAAACCAGCCGAATATCACAATTGGGATCACGACCAATCGTGTATTTGGGGCTTTCCAGGGAAATTTCGTGGCGGCCTTTGTCGTCCTGAATGATTAATAGATGACTTTGATGAGGTGCAATCGGCATTGGAGTAAGGGTGTTGTGACGAACGGCAGAATCAGCAAAAGGGAGAGGGGTTTGAGCAGCGCATCGGGTGGCGTGAGGTTAATTCTCCCAGACGGGTAAAATCAAATCACTATAGATGCCGAGTTATCAATCC
>JAIXVO010000828.1 GCA_027482985.1 Cyanobacteriota bacterium | reverse complement strand
TTCGCGAAAATGTGAGATAGGGCTGCAGGGGGAATTTCTGCCTGGTTCAACACCGTAAACACGAGCGATCGCAGCCCCTGGGTACCGTCACTCAGGTGGGTGGGATCGAGCGCTCCCAGCAGGAGGATTTGCCCACCCGCCGCAGTATATTTGCAGGCATTGTTGAGCAACTCCGCCAACACTCGTTTTAACCCCTCATGGTCGATGCGGACAGGTGGAAAATCGGGCAATTCTACCTGAAACTCTTGCTGCCGATCTTGGGCGCGGGCACGAAAGCCATCGACTAAGCCGGGGAGCCACTCCTGCAACTTCGTCAGGTCGCGGGGCAGCATGGTGGCTGGCGTTGCTTCCAGGCGTTGTAAGTCGAGCAAATTATCCACCAGTTCGGCCTCGCGATCGCATTCGGTTTCCAGGATGCTTAAGTAGCGTTGCCGTTGATCGTCGCTGGGAGCCAGTTTCATCATGCGGATAGCCATTTTCATATTGGTCAGCGGGGTGCGTAATTCGTGCGACACCATATTCAAAAAGTCATCCTTCAACTGATTCAGCCGTTCCAGTTGGTCCACCTGTTTTTGGGCAGCATGATAGTCAGTGGCTAGTTGCCGAGCGCGAGCGCGTTCAGCCGTCATCTGTAAAATAGTCCGAATCGAAACTGGAATGCGGACATAATGGGTGGGGGATTTAATTAAGTAATCGTCCAAACCCAACTTCATCGCTTCAACGGCAATTTCTTGGGAACCGCTGGCCGTAAACATCACCACGGGACATTTAGGATGCTGATTTTTTACGATTTGTAGGACTGTCAGCCCATCCGTCCAATGCAACAAAAAGTCAGTAATCACCAGACTAAATTCATGACTGACCAACTCCGCATCTAATTCGGCCTGGTTTGTAATGACCTGGACTTGACAATTCGGGAATTCGGCATTGAGTTGGCGGATGATGAGGGCGCGATCGCCGGGGTTATCGTCAATCAGCAAAAACTTTAGCATGAGCAGCGCGGGGCAAAAGGGCTTTGACCAAAGGCAAGAACCAACACACGCAAAGCAATGTAATCAGTCTACTCAGCTGTCATCTTTTTCTCAAAAGCATAATTTCAGTTCATCAAGAATGACTACTTAGATTTAGTTTTAGCAATTTTCATGACGTTTAGGGGGAACCAACTTGCGGATTTTCATTGAGGATGAGCCAGTGTAAATTTAGGGTGCTGACAATTTGCACGAGTTCATCAAACATCACGGGCTTCACCATATACGCGTTCACGCCCAAATCATAGACTTGATTCACATCAATCGATTCCTTGGAAGCTGTCAACACCACCACAGGGATTCGTTTAAGTTCGGGTTGTTGTTTCAACCAGTTTAGAACTTCTATGCCCGATCGCCGAGGTAACTTCAGATCCAGCAGAATTAAAGCTGGCAAAGGATGTTGGGCGCGATCGTGGTAGTGCTCCTGGCCCGCTAAATATTGCACTGCGGCATCACCGTCTGTCACCACCTGCAATGGCGCGGTAATGTTGGCTTTGCGAAAAGCCCGTTGGATTAAAAAGACATCGTTGGGATTATCTTCTACTAATAAAACGGATGTTCCAATCAAGGTCATAACGAGAGTAGAGGTAAGATTTGATGTGTTTACAAGGTGCCAGCTCCGGGCAACAGTATCCAGAACCGACTGCCTTGGCCTAACTGGGATTCCACCCCCGCGCGCCCCATCATGCGCTCAATGCCTTTTTCGACGATCGCTAACCCGATGCCTGTACCTGGATAGGTTTCAACCCCATGGAGCCGTTCAAATACCCGAAAAATTCGCTGTTGATGCTCCGGCGCAATGCCGATGCCGTTGTCTCGCACATTCAAGCATACTTGATTTTCCTGTAACGCAAACTCAATCGTGATTTGGGGTGGGATGCCCGGTGTCACAAACTTGAGGGCATTACTCAGCAGATTGGCGACGACTTGCACCAGCGTGGGGGCGTGGGCGATCACCGTTGGTAAGTGAGGCGCGATCGCCACTGTCGCCCCTGTCGCGGCAATTTGGGGCTGCACTTGATGATGCGCCTGCGCCACGACTTGATTTAAATCGGTAGGACGAAGTTCCATTTGGGCGCGAGTGAGGCGACTGTAGGCCAGCAGATCACTAATTAGCGTATCCATTTGAATGGCACTGGTGGTGATGCTCTGGAGATAAGTCTGCGCCATTGCATCCAGGCGATCGCCATAGTCTTCCTGCAGAGCCTGGGCAAATCCCTGCATCACCCGCAACGGTGCCCGCAGGTCATGGGAAACTGAATAGGTAAATGCCTGCAATTCCTGATTTGTTTCTTCTAGTTGCGCGGTGCGTTCGGCGACCCGTTGTTCCAGCAAGGTATTGAGATCCTGGAGCGTGCGTTGAGCCTGAGTGCGATCGGTGACATCTACGCCAATCCCCCAACTCGTCCAACCGGGCACCGGAAATAGATCCGAGAGATTTGACCAGGATACCGTCCGGATACTGCCGTCTTTACACGTAACCTCCCATTCCCAGTTGCGATAGTTATGCCCCCGTTCGGTCCAGGCTGCCATCATTTGTTGTCGATAGACCGGATCGGGGTAAAACTGCTCCATCACCACAGATTTACCGAGGACTTCAGCGGCAGTAAAGCCCGTGACTCGCTCACATTCTTGATTCCAGACAATCAGCTGAAAATTCTCATCAAAGGCATCCAGCATCACGGGCATT
>JAIXVO010000748.1 GCA_027482985.1 Cyanobacteriota bacterium | reverse complement strand
GGAATATCCACCCCGATCGCCTGATTCAAGACGACTGCGATCGAACTTGCGCCCAGCAAATTGACTTCTTTGTAGCGCCCCTGCGCGATCGCCTGAGTCGAGCCTGCAATGTCCGTAATCACCGCCACCCAATCAACGGGGACAGCCACAAAATTGGCAATATTCGTGGTTTCGACAAACTGATAGAGCGGGGGCAGGTCTGTATAAAACTGGGCTGTAGACATCATGACCGGGATACTTGATTAAATCGCATCACTGAACCAGCCCACCAGGTTAAAATCGATTAGCACAACTTATTTATTTGTAACGAACTTGCGGCGAAACCCGACTCACCCAACCGGAGTATTCTGAGCGGCAGACCCGTACAATCGGATTTCTATCGATCTCTAGTGTAGGACTGAAAGCGAGTCTTGAGATCCGCAACGATGGATCAGGCTCTGGCGGGATATCGTCGTTGGGATGAAGGCTCGTGATCTGCGGGATTAATCTCGTCCTCGCTCACGGTTGGAGGTTTGCACAACCTCCAACCACTCAAGCCCAGCTTATTTGCTGGGGCCAGTCATGCCTGCCAGCAATTGGGGTAAGTACCAGATTTGCTGATCGGTTGCCGTTGCCCCCGCTTTCACATACTCAGTGCCATCCTGCAACTTGATCTGACCTTGGAACAGGGGCACTGTGCCATCCGCCAGTTGTTTGACAAACTCATCGATCGCCTTGGTATTGTCAGCTGTCAGCGCTTTGCCTTGCAAAAAGCCAATCATGTCCGTTTGAGGATCGCTGATATTGGCAAAATCGGGGCCTGACCAGACAAACTCGTTTGGCATCTTGCCACCCATCGCCGTCTCGACCGCCTTGCCGTAGGTCAGCGCCCAGTTGTAGAAGGGCACGCCCAAACAGATGTCAGGAGCCAGATCGCAGCCTTTCTTGTAGTCGTAGTGGACAAACTTCACGGGTTTCCCGGCTTCTGCCGCTTTCTTCCCTTGAATCGCCGCTTCTGGCGTATCAATCCCCGACATCACGACATCGTAACCGCCGTTATAAAAGTCATCCGCGACTTTCGTGGGATCGAGGGTTTTGCCGGGAATGTTGAACCAGAAGCCAATCCAGGTGACTTTGAATTCCAGATCTTTGGCCTCTTTCTTTTTATATTTCTCCCAACAATGCTTAGCACCTAGGTAAGCCGATGACGCATAGCGACGGGTTTCATCATTGATCAGGGCACCCACGTAGCCAATTTTGCCAGTATCCGAACCGAGGGCGGCAGCACAGCCGGCGATCATCTTGCCGTATTCCATCTTGCCCATGATGTTCCCCAGGTTGGGCTGGTTCTTGAAGTTTTTGCCCTCTTTCCAGGCATAATCGCCAGAGGCATGAATAATCGCCACGTCGGGATGTTTCTTCGCCGTTGCCAGGGCATCGTCCTTAAAGTCATCGGAGTTAAAGATGATCATCTTGGCTCCCTTGCCAATCAGCTCATCCGCCACCTGCGATCCGGTCACGTTAGGGCGATCCGCAGGATTCACTTTATCGGCATACTCCAATTTGATGCCTTTGTCTTTAACGACTTGCTCAATCCCTTCAAAGTGGGTCTGGTTCCAGCCGGCATCATTTTTGGGACCGACTAAGACCATGCCCACGGTAAAGTCTTTCGGTGCCGCACCAGTGGTAGCAGGCGATTCTGCCGGGCTGGGGCTACTTTGCGGCGTGGGGCTCCCACAGGCACCCAGGAGCGCAGCGATCGCGGCGAATTGCCAGAAGCGGTTCAATTTCATGTTGTTCTCACACCTATCACAAACCCAGAGATATTAACCTGAAGCTCGCACTTAATCGAGTGCTGCTTTCAATTAAGGCGATCGCACCCTGGAGAAGTGTATTCAATCACACAAAAGATGGATTGACAGGCCGGGGCAGGCGCGATCCTGGAAGATAATGTCGTATCCTAGATGATCGTTCTGAGGGTGTCAGGACAGGATTGAAGCCAGATCGAGATCGCGAAACGATAGCATTGAAATGGGTCTATGCAGTCGATTACTGGTTGTTCTCCAAATAGGTATCACAGTCCACTCCAGCCCTGACCCGTGAGCGCTACGCTATGCTGTTGGGCTTGATTCACCACCCGCCAAAGTTTCCCTTTATCCCGTTCTAGAGACCTGAACCATGCTTGAATCCTATCGTCAACACGTTGCTGAACGCGCTGCCCTGGGGGTTCCCCCGTTGCCCTTAAGTGCCCAACAAATGTCGGAGTTGGGGGATTTGTTGCAGCACCCGCCCGCTGGTGAAGAGACCTTTCTGCTGGAACTGCTGCGCGATCGCGTTCCCCCCGGTGTGGATCAGGCGGCGTATGTGAAGGCGGGCTGGTTGACGGCGATCGCCAAAGGAGAGGCCACCAGTCCCCTCGTCTCGCCGCAGGTTGCCGTGGAATTGCTGGGTACGATGATGGGCGGCTATAACGTGCATGCGTTGATTGAACTGTTGTCCTCGGCGGATGAGACATTGGCGACGACAGCAGTAGCCGCCCTTAGTAAAACGTTGTTGGTCTACGATGCGTTCCATGATGTGGAAGAACTGGCAAATCAGGGGAATGCCTACGCCAAACAGGTGATCGAGTCCTGGGCGAATGCCGATTGGTTTACCAGCCGTCCGTCCCTGCCGGAAGCGATCACGGTGACGGTGTTCAAAGTGCCGGGAGAAACCAATACCGACGACCTCTCACCCGCGCCGCACGCCACTACCCGCCCGGACATTCCGCTGCATGCCATGGTGATGCTGGAAACCCGGCAACCGGGGAGCCTGGAGACGATCGCCCAACTTCAACAGAAAGGGCATCCCGTCGCCTATGTGGGCGATGTGGTGGGGACTGGCTCATCCCGTAAATCTGCCATTAACTCGGTGCTGTGGCACATTGGCGATGATATTCCCTGCGTCCCCAATAAGCGATCGGGCGGCTTCATTCTTGGCGGCAAAATTGCCCCCATCTTCTTCAACACGGCGGAAGATTCCGGTGCCCTGCCGATTGAATGCGATGTCACGGCGCTGAATACGGGCGATGTGATCACCATTCATCCCTACAAAGGCGAAATCACCAATGAAGCGGGGGCAGTGATTTCCACCTTCACCCTCAAACCCGACACCCTCCTGGATGAAGTGCGGGCAGGCG
>JAIXVO010000717.1 GCA_027482985.1 Cyanobacteriota bacterium | reverse complement strand
CGATCGCCTGGAACGTTTCTGCCGACAAAACCTTGCCCGCTGCACCGACGTTATCTTCCACCTGCGCGGGTTTCGATGCGCCAATAATCACACTACTGAGTGCTGGATTTCGCAAACACCAGGCCAGTGCTAACTGACTCATCGATAGCCCTTCTGCTTGAGCCAGGGGGATGAGTTTTTGCACCCGTTCCAGTTGATTGTCATCCATCGTCATAAACCGATTTTGTTGCGGGTCGCTGGCGCGTGAGCCTGCGGGTAGAGGCGTTCCAGGTTGATACTTGCCCGTCAAAATGCCCTGTTCCAATGGCGAAAAGTTGATAATACCGATGCCGTCCCGCTGACACAGGGGCAGAATTTCCGTTTCAATGCTGCGTTCCAGGATGTTGTAGTGGGGCTGGTTGGAGGCGATCGCATACAGTCCTGCCAACCGTGTGATATCCGCTGCATGGGCGATCTGTTGAGCGCTCCACTGCGACACGCCATAGTACAAAATTTTGCCCTGCCGCACGAGGTGATCAAACGCCATCAAGGTTTCGGGGAGCGGCACACTGGGGTCATAACGATGCGCCTGATACAGATCGATGTAATCCACTCCCAGGCGTTTCAAACTAGCGTCACATTGCTCCAAAATGTGTTTGCGCGACAGACCGCGATCGTTGGGGCGATCGCCCATCGGAAAATACACTTTCGTCGCCAACACATAAGACTCGCGCGGATACTGACGCAACACTTCACCCACCAACTTTTCCGCCGCTCCCCGCGCATAGACATTCGCGGTATCAAAAAAATTGACCCCCAAGTCATACGCTTTCTCAATGCAAGCCCGCGCCGCCTCATTTTCGACTGCCGACCCATAGGTGAGCCAGGAACCCAGGCAAATTTCCGACACGCGGATACCCTGTTTGCCTAGTTGCCGATACTTCATGCGGTTCTCCTATGCGTCTTGCGATTAGCACTGTCACAGTAACAGGTCAAACTCGATTGCGCCCCCCCTGAAAGTAGGATTCAACCCCGCGGCAAATCTCCCCGGTGATCGCCGTCCGCTCCCCACGATCGCCCATCCCATCTTTGATAATGGAAGGGCGATCGCTGCAAAGCGGATGCCGGGGGTGTTGTTCTGCCAATTTGAGGTGCGGCGATCGCGGGAAATGATCGTCCGGTCTAGATTTGTGCTAGAACATCGGGGTGAGAAAATCATCTCCATAGATAGTGTAGACTGTGAACTTCAACTCCCACATTTAGTTATTCACCCTTCTCATTCCCCAGCATAAGCGAGACTCAATTATGGTTCGAGAGCTTGAATCCATTCGCCTTCAACAGTCCAGTAGTGAGGCCAGTAGTGCGGTTGTCGAAGCTGCGGCGATCGCGGCGAGTAGTCCTTTTCCCGCGACCGCTCCCGCTGCCAATCCAGTGTTTTACCGCACCTACAGCCGTCGCACCGAAATTGGGCGGGAACCTTGGGACGACGTGGTACAGCGCACAACCGCAGGCTTGGTCAAACTGGGGCAACTCACGGAAGCCGAAGCGCGTCTGATTGAGCAGATGCAGCAGGAAGTGAAAGCCTTGCCCTCCGGACGCTGGCTGTGGGTGGGGGGCACGCCCTGGATTGAGAAGGAAGAGAATTTCTCCGGCGCGTACAACTGCACCAGCACCAATGTCATTGATTGGCGGGCGTTTGGCCTGATGATGGATCTCGCCATGATGGGCTGCGGTACTGGCGCGATTTTGGAACCCCGCTACATTAGCCACCTCCCGGCCATTCGGAACGTCCTCCAGGTACAGGTGGTGGGCGAAGTGGGGACAACTCCGGCGGGGCAACGGCGCGATCGCACCGAAGTCGTGATCAATGACCATGAGGCCACCATCTATGTGGGAGACAGTCGGCAAGGTTGGGTCTATTCCTACCAGGCGTTGCTGGAATTGGCGACGGATGATCGCTTTACCCGTGAAATTGCCGTCGTCGTGAATGTGAATGATGTCCGCCCCGAAGGTGAAGTGTTGAAGGGCTTCGGCGGTGTCGCCAATCCCATCCGACTCTCCGGTTTATACGCTCGCTGTGCCAATCTTTTGAATAAGGCGATCGGACGGCAACTCACCTCCGTAGAATGCTGTTTGCTCATCGATGAAGCCGCGGCCACCGTGGTTGCTGGCAACATCCGGCGATCGGCGGGGATGCGGCAAAGCAACAGCGAGGACACCGCATTTGCCGTCGCGAAAGATAATCTCTGGCAGCAGGATGCCGCTGGCAACTGGCGCATTGACCCCGAACGGGATGTCCTGCGGATGGCTAACCACACTCGCGTGTATCACCACAAACCCACCGAGCAGGAATGCGTTGATGCCGTGCGGAAGCAGTTTTACTCTGGCGAAGGGGCAATTCAGTATGCCCCCGAAGCGATCGCGCGATCGAACCGCGATTTGCTGGACACACCTGACAAAGGCCAAAAGTTTGTAGATCTCTACTGCGAGTCCACTGAGTTAGCCAAAGCCTATCTCAAAGAACTCTTACTAGAGCGTCGCAAAGCCGTTCAAGCCGTTTCAACAGAGGGATAACCAACATGAATCAATTGATGGATGATTTAGAGCTGGAGTTAGAACATCGGATGGGGCGTTATGGCCTCAACCCGTGTGGTAAGTGAATTTTGCCTCACGTAAAACACCCGGCAAAAACGGGGAAGGCTGAGATGCTAATCCCGTGGTAACTAGAAGACTTAAAACGCTTCTAGCACCGTACAGAGTAGAGAGTGAACCTGGACACTATAGTTCTTCTGAACTAATATTGACACAGAATATAATCTCTCCACGAGTGTCGGGCTATCAGTGAATGGAAGAACCTACTGCGGTCATTATTGCATCCAAACACTGGTAGAAAAGGTACTCGGAGCTAACGCGAATCCAGAAGCGTTAGAACTAGAGGATAAAGAGCCTTTAGGATAACAACGCACCATGCCATCAGGAAATAACCCCAAAATCCTGATATTAACTGGAAATTCTCGGTGCTGATTTTCATTGCAACTTGTCTGAAGTGCATCTCAACCAGATTGATCCGTTCGATGTGGCAGGGCAGGAACAAGCCTTTACGGCTGCGGCTTTGTCCGTGGCGGCGCTGCTCAACCATCACTTTACGGAGCCACGCTATCAGTTCTCCCGCGACCTCGACCCCATCGTCGGTGTTTCCTTCACGGGACTGTTCGACTTCTTCGTGCATGCCTTTGGCGTGGACTGGTTGCGCTGGTGGGAAGCAGGGCGACCCGATACCATCACCGGGCTGGAATTTCGGCAGCGGGAACAAGATTATTTATCTCGCTGGAAAGAGATTGTGCATCGGGTGGTGTGGGAGTATTGCGATCGCCATGGCTTAAAGCGGCCCAACCGCTGCACGACCGTTCAACCCGCAGGCACAAAATCCTTACTGACTGGAGCTTCTCCCGGTTGGCATCCCCCCAAAGCTCAACGCTTCATTCGGCGGATCACCTTCCGCAAAAACGATCCCGTCGCGATGGCCTGCATCGAATATGGGTACAACGTCGTCCCGTCCCAATCGGACAAAGATGACACTGGCAACCTGCTGAACGATCCGTTTGATCCTCGCTGTACCGAATGGTTAGTCGAAATTCCCGTCGCCGTCTCCTGGGCCGATCTACCCGGAGCCGACACGATCGCCATTGAAAAATTCTCCGCCCTCGCCCAATTCGACTTCTATATGCAGGTGCAGAAGCATTACACCGCTCACAACACCTCCGCCACGATCGAACTGACTGAAGCCGAAGTCGAACCCTTAGCGCAGCGCATTTACCAGGCGATCGCCAACGACGAAGGTTACATCAGTGCCGCTCTCCTAGCGCGGTTTGATGCCCCCTTCCCACGGCTCCCCTTCGAGAAAATCGACAAAGCCACCTTCGATCGCCTGGAACAAGAAGTCCGTGATCGTCAACGCACCACCGATTTCTACGGCGCTCTCACCCGCTACGACCTAGGTTTCAGTCTGGCCGAAGGTCCCGCCGGATGCGACAGCGACAAGTGTATGTTGCCGGAGCAGAAGGGGTAGGGGTGGGTAATGGGTGATGGGTAATGGGTGATAGGTAATGGGTAATTGGTAATGGGTGATAGGTAAGAGGTAATGGGTAATTGGTAAGAGGTGAAAGGTAATAGGTAATTGGTAATGGGTAATTTGCAAACTCAACGATTGTCAGTCCTAATCACCCACAACCAACCGCCAAAGCCCCATTACCCATGACCCATGACCAACCACCAAAGCCCCATTACCCATGACCAACTACCCATTACCCATTACCCATTACCCATTACCAACTACCTCACTGGCCGAAAAATCCCAAACACCGAAGTAAACCCGTGAAGGAATGTATTGCCTGCGACGGGACCGATTTCGCCGTTGCAGAAGAAGCCGCTGAGGGGGGTATCAGGGAAGTATTGGGCAAAGAGTTCTGAATCAAAATCGGCTTGACCGTAGAGTCCTTCGCCGCGTCCGGTGCAGGCAAACATGAGAGCACCGATCGCCCCCGCGTCATGGTTGAGGGTATAGCGATTGAGCAGGGTTTCCAGATCTTCGGCGGAGGCTTTGGCATCTCGCAGATGAAACTGGATGCGTTGGCCGGGGCGGATGCGATCGCCAATTGCGATCGCGCCGACTCGTGGATCAACACCGATGAGCTGACGGATCAGGAAATCGCCTTGCTCTAGCGTTTGCTTAAACTCACTTTGGGCAATCCCGACAAATAAGGAATTTTGCGCCAGCAGGCGATCGTCCTCACTCAAACTTTGAATCAAGTCCTGCAACAGTTCCAGCGGGGTGCCTTCCTTCGCTACACGGGTTCCCCCTCCGGCTGTTTCGGCGGTGGCTCCTGCTTGCGTTTGAAGCGCCAGCATAATGTTACGTTCGCCATCTGCCACCAGGTAGGGTTCGCCAATCGGACGACAGCCCTGAGCCACGATCGCATCTAATTGAATGTTGCCACTCAGGGCGATCCCGACAATCCCTTCTCGGTACAAGCGCCCATCGCAGAATAACCCCCCCGAATGATTGCCAAAGCCACCACTCGCCAAACCGCCGACTTTGGTGGAACCCGCATAGGCAAAATCCAACCCTTGCAACAGATCGTTAATCCGATTAAAAGCAGAGTCAGCCAACAATACAAAGTGAGGATTTTCGGCGGGAGACACCCCGATCAAATCAATCCACGCACTGGGGGGACTATCCAGATCCGGTAAGGTTTCGGGATCGAGCTGGAAGGGTTGAATTTGGACTTCCGGCAAATGCGCCAGAGTGAGTGCCAGCGCGGGATCGCCTTCAACTTCACGGGCATGCCCCATCTGCTCCATCCCCACCACGCCTGCGCCCCCACAGCCAATAACCGGCACTCCCGGCAAATGCGCTTGCAACAATGGCATCAGGCGCGAGTATTCGCTGGTAAAGGCGGATGAAATAAATAGAAAGCCCAGATCGGCGGGGTGACGCAGGGTTGCTTCCGCCTGTTGCACCACGTCCGCGATCGCGGCTTCCAGCGAGGGCCGAGTCGATAACACACTGACCCATTGCATGGCGCTGTCTGCGGATGTTGCCATTGGTGCCTCTCCCTATCTAGCAATTCCAACCATAAACCATGAGCGGTGCTGCTGGGCGGTCACCTTTGATCATCGACCGGATGCCCGCGATCGCGAATCTATATGAGGAGAAGTGTAATACATCCAACCTGACCTGCATCCAGCGAACCGCAAAACCGAGTGAATTTTTGCACCCAGACGAATTATCGCCTCAGCTTGCTCAAATTCGACAGCTCACAAAACTTTACCATTCACTCCCGCATTACGGCTGAAGCCTGAGTATTTAAGCCTATTTGAAGTCTCTCATAATTCCTCGCCGCACCTGACTAGGTAGGGTGATCCGCCCTGCTAGAACCGTTCGTAGGCTGACCAGCGCGTGAATTCACGATAGACTAGGATTAACATTATGTTACGCAGATAGTTGAGGGGAAATCTTAAATAATCTAGCTTGGGTTACTTTTCGGGTGACCGTTTCCTGTTATCACTGGGAATAGTTTTGGAAAGTCTGACTCGCCTGATTGCTTCTGGGTTCGCAGAAGAAAGGTAACAACTCCCCCAATCGACGATTTAAGAACACATTGACTGGGACGATAAATACATGAGTGACATCAAGCAAAAAATTCAGGAAGAATTGCAGGAAGCCCGCACCGTTTGTGATGTGAAAGGCGGCGAATCCCCTGAGTGTGCAGCAGCCTGGGACGCAGTTGAAGAACTGCAAGCCGAAGCTTCGCACCAACGCCAGGTAAAGCCCAAGAATTCCTTTGAGCAATACTGCGACGATAACCCCGAAGCAGCAGAATGCCGGATTTATGACGACTGATGATCAACGAGTCCGCTGCTAATTGATGATTCAATGTTGGTTCATGATTGGCTGTTGGTTGTCTACATAACCGTTTGGTGCTTAAGTAGCTGCAATGCCAACTGGCCTTCAGCTACTTAATTTTTTGTTGATCGTTGCCCTGCTGGTGGCGATCGCCCCGTTGCCGTCTTTGACCCTCGTTTATGCAAAATCCGCCGTCCTGGCTTGCCACTGCCGTTTGGACTGACTACCGTTTAGCCGTCTTGTTGACGGTCTTGCTGCCCCTCGCCTTACTGATTTGGGCGTTTGTGCAAAAACAGCAGCCGATTCAGCATCTCCTGATGATTTACTGGCGTGTGGCTAGTCTCCTCGCCATCACCGTCTATTTATTTATTGGGGCTTATCCCGTCGGGTTCATCTCCGGTTGGCTCGCGCGACTCCTGATTCCGATCGCCCTCTGGTTCTGGGTTGACCTGAACGAAGAGATCGCGGAACTGCCGTCATCCCCGTTAAAACTAACGTTTTCTGCCTGGCGCTGGGCCGTGAGTGTCTATGCTGCGGTGGGGGCGATCGCGCAAATTCCGTCCCTTCGCTGTGCTTTCCTGCCGTCAGAAGCGATGGTTGCGGATGCCTTCTGTCGCACCTGGTTAGCGCCCCCTTGGATGTTTCGCGAATTGTTTAGCCCCGGTTCTAAACCCTACACATTGGGACTGCTGGCCGCGATCGCCTTGGGCATCTACGTCCTCTGCTTTGGCTATTTCATCTTCATGCGCTT
>JAIXVO010000010.1 GCA_027482985.1 Cyanobacteriota bacterium | reverse complement strand
GGTCGGTGAGGGGGTAGCGGTGAGGGGTGGCTCAGGGGGTTGGGTGGCTGAGTTTTGGGTGTTGTACCAGACGGCACCGACGGCTGCCGCGATCGCACTCGCCAGTGCCGCTAACCCTAAAGCTAACCAGGTGCCTGTGCGATTGCGGGGAGCCGGGAGTGGTGGTTGCGTTGCGGGGGCGATCGCCGCTCCTGGTACCACTCTCGGCGATCCCACAGCGACCGTTGCCTGGGTCATGGGCGCTGCGACAGGAGGGTGATAGGTGCCCACCGGAGCCGCTGCCACGGTGGGGAGTAACCGTAACCAATCGGCGATCGCGGCGGGACGATGCTGCACATCCAAAGCCATGCCTCGCATGACCGCTTCATTGGTGGCGGCGGTGATCGTCGGGTACAAGTCGCGGGGGACGGGCATGGGTTGGCGATCGCGGAGGATCGACGGCACCGGCACATGGGCGGTCAGCAGGGCGTAGAGGGTTGCGGCTAACCCGTAAACATCCGTGGCGGGGGTGCGTTTGGCTTGCGCTAAATATTGTTCGGGGGGTGCATACCCGGTCGAAATGATGCTGGTGTGGGTTTGGGTAGTGCCCACCGTGAATTCCCGCGCAATCCCGAAGTCGATCAAAATCACCTGATCGGTGCCCTGCCGCAAGATGATGTTTTGGGGTTTGATGTCGCGATGGAGCAACCCATTGGCATGGACGACTTGCAGCGCGGCTCCAATTTGCTGAATGTAGGCGATCGCCGTGGCTTCGGGGAGGGGGCGATCGGGAAACACGAGGGCTTCCAGGTTGTAGCCCGGAATGTAGTCCATTACCAGATAGGGCATGCCGTCTTCAATGAAGAAGTCGCTCACCCGCACAATGTGGGGATGGACACAGAGCGCCAATCGGCGACCTTCGTCTAAAAACTGTTGCTGGACTTTGGCAAACTCGGCGTTGGGCTGACTGGTGGGGTTCAGCGTTTTAATCACGACAGTTTGTTGCAGGTAGTGATGAGTGGCGCAAAAGGTAATCCCAAAGCCCCCTTCTCCCAACACCTGATCCAGCGTGTATTTGCCGCCCTGTAAGGCTTTGCCCACCAAACTTTGCATCGATTCGCCCCTCTCACCTGCATGTTGCTTTTCCAGGATAGCGAAGGATACGATCGCCCGGACTTTATCTCAGACCCGCCTGAGCTTCCTGCGCGACTTGTTCCGTTGGATCTTGAGCTAATGTTTGCAGCAACGGTTGGCTGGCGGCAGTGTTGAGGCGGGAGAGGGCTTGGGCGACGCGAAACCGCACCTGCCAATCAGCATTTTGGACATGGGGAGCCAGCAAGTCGATCGCCCGCACATCCCCCAATTCGCCCAAAGAGCCGATCGCGGCCATTTGCATCAGTTCATTGGGTGAAGTCATGGCTTCCTGCAATAAGTCAAAGCCACGGGGATCGCCCAGTTCACCCAGTGCCGCCACAATGCTAAATTTCACCAGCCATTCGGAACTGGCATGGTAGAGGCTTTGCAGATCCTCAAAGGCTTCCGTCAAATGCAGCGCACTGATGGAATCGGCAGCCGCAGCTTGCACATCTGGCTCCGAATCGCGCAGGCGATCGCGCAGCAGGGCTAAGGACTTGCCGCGATCCTGACTGCCTAAAGAGGCCAATTGGCTGACTGCCGCATAACGGACGCGGGGATTCACATCCTCTACTGCTTGTTGCCCTAACCCAAAGGCGATCGCCGGATCTAGCGTGCGCAGTTGGTTTACCCCGCGCAGGCGATCGCCTAAATCTGCGGAATTTAATAGGGCTGCTACCGACTCAGGGGTAATACTCATGACTCAATCTCTAACTCTCAGTGCTTAGATTTTTCTTGCTTCGTAAATTCCGGAGACAGGTACTACCCCTGAACGGGTTTAGCATTCGGCAGCTAACCGCTAAAAATATCGCTAAGACTGTGACCGAATGCCCAACCCCTACAACTTGTGGGTAGAAATTTTTCTAGAAATGGACAGGGATGCTCAGGGTCTAACTTTGGTCTGCCGCCATCGCCCGGACAATATCGCCACGGGTCAGAATGCCGATCACTTGTCCCGCTGGATCTAATACAGGCAACCGATGCACTCCCCGTTCGTGCATTAATTGAGCGGCATCTCGCAGGGGTTGCTCCGGGGCGATCGTGACCACATGATGATCGGTCATCACCTCCTGCACAGTGGCTCCCAGCGCCTTGTGGAGTTCGCGTTCGTAGCGGGCTGGGTTTTCCAAATAAATCACACTATCCAGCAGCATGATGTAGGGGGGCGGGGTGGCACCGCTTTCGCGCCACATTAAGTCGGTTTCCGAAATCACTCCGACCAGTTTGCCCGTCGCATCGACCACGGGCAAGCCGCTAATGCGTTTCTGCGCCAGGGTTTGTATCACCTCATTTAAGGAGGTTTCAGGGCGTGCCGTAATCG
Source organism: Cyanobacteriota bacterium (assembly GCA_027482985.1). GTDB lineage: Bacteria > Cyanobacteriota > Cyanobacteriia > Leptolyngbyales > Leptolyngbyaceae > JSC-12. Next base: position 1,845 of record JAIXVO010000010.1, on the reverse strand, counting down.
GATCACGCGTCATGACATCCGCAACTGTTTTGGGCATACGGCTTTTCTCATGCGTTATCTCAACTCATTGTAGGGAATCACGGGGATCACACTGGCGGGAGTCAACAGGTTGTTACATCTAAAATGAAGAACAGCTCGTCACTTCTGCGGTTAGCGGCTAGAATTCAGAAGGTTTTTTCTGGGTTGTTGGACATTTGGTGCGATCGCATCAGTCGATCTATTCCCAGGCACCGCTAGCTGCATTGAACCAACGGCAACCCGCTGGTAAGGACGAATTTGTGACCCTGAACGACATGGCTCTCCAAGTAAAAGCGATCGCAGACATCATCATTTATGTCTGGCTGTTTTTTCTGGGGATGTCTCTGTTGATTGGCAAAAATTTGAATCAGTTAGGGTTTACCTTTCGCACCCTGCCAGGCTTGTGGATGCCCCCCATGACGGAGTCCATCAACCGCACCAGTCGCATTTTTGATAACGCCGAAACATTTTTGCTCTTGGGCGGGTTGTTGTTGCTGCGCGGCACGCGAGATTTACTCTTAGTCACGCTGCTGGCCATCCTGGTAGACTGCCTCACCGGCCTTCTATTTGCCAAATCGGCCAAAATATCCAGTAGCGACAATGTTTTGTTTTGTTACCTTGGTTTTTTATTGCTAAGGGGATATTTTGAACCAGGCATCATTGCGATTTTGGTGACGATTCTGGTGGGGTGCCTATGTAGCCGGATGCTGTGGGGCATGATTCCTACCACGGATAACTCCAGTTGGAAGCCCCATTTGTTCAGCTTCATGGGTGGAGTGATGATTGCTCGATTCTTGGACGCGATCGCTCAATGGTTACCAGTCAGCCAATTTTGGTAACGGGTCACGAGCCAGGCCAGCCCCGACTCGCATTACCCTTATTGCGATCGCTGTTGGGTTGCGCGATCGGCAAAGGTCAACCAAAGTTGAGCCATGTCTTCAGCCCGTCCCTTGACCTCCGGATTCAATTGCAACATCCGGCGCGGTCGACCCCGCCCCTGCAACTTTTGCCAGCCAGACGTGATAAAGATATACAAAAAAAAAAAATTTAGTGCATCATAGAGCACCGGATCAGAAAGGCGAAAGATCGGATATTCTCGCTCCAGCCGCTGAATTAATTCTGTCCCGTAGGACGATTCTTTCAACAGGACGCTCAGGATGTAACAGACCGCCTGCTGAGCATTGAGATAGGTCGGCGGCAGATGTTCAAAGAAATCATAAATGTCCTCAAAGCGCATACGAGTAGCAAAGTTAGCAAAGCATCTTTGTTATTGTATGTACTTTTGCGTCTCAAAAAATATTTTTTACTATGGCATCCATAGTTTTTTAGAAGATTTCTGAAAATCAGCTATTTGGTAGATTTAATTCTAGTGGCACTAACTCTCGAATTTGATTCAAAGCATGCACCCATTTTAGGGTGTAGCGCACATGGTCAGGGCAATTCTCAAACATGGCTCCCCAGGTGTTAATCGTGTTTTTGGAAATCCCTGTCAATCGATTTATTTCTTGAATACAAATTTTTCGATATCCCCTTTCTTCGGGGGTGATGCCGTAAAAGATGGGAACCCAACGGCTCAAGTACTGATCAGGATTCAAAGCTCAACCTAAAAATACTGTTTCTAGGACTTAAATTAGACCACCAGCTCTAATTTATTCCTTTATATAGCAAAATGACAAATTCCGGTTGATCAATATGAAAAAAATATGAAAACCATATGAATCTTGACGCGACCCTGAGTCAGTGAGTGTGCTCGCGCGGCTGGCGATTCCGACATCTGAGCACCATGCCGCTACTTCACCTGGGTAACGCGCCAACTGAGGTTGAGAT
>JAIXVO010000695.1 GCA_027482985.1 Cyanobacteriota bacterium | reverse complement strand
GTTACGTCGATCGCTTCTATATGCCCTGGTTTGGGGCATGGGCTATCACGGGCTGACTCTATCCTGGATTCTGGGTTTGCATCCCCTGACCTGGATGGGCGTTCCGTGGTTGGCCAGTATCGCGATCGCGGTGTTTTGCTGGCTTTTTATTACCCTCTGGGGGACTGCCGCCAATGCCGCGTGGATTGGGGTGATGGCGGGATTGCCACCTCGCCTGGGTGAAGCTGGACAGGGCATCTTCCCCCGCCTGGAACGTGTGCTCGTCGGGACTGCGCTTTGGTGTGGGCTGGAACTGATCTTGAATTTGACCCCCCTCAGTTGGACATCGCTCTCGTTTACCCAGAGTCCCGGCAATTTAGTGATTTTGCACCTGGGTCGAATTTCGGGACCGCTGTTGGTGACGGCCATCATCGTCGCCTTTAACGGGCTGCTGGCAGAAGCATGGCTGTGGCAGCAATCGCGTCCCACCCATCGCTGGCGTTGGTCACTGGTGGCGATCGCGGCAGGTTTACTGATCACAACCCATGCGATCGGGTGGCAGTTGTATCGCCAACCGCTGGCCGATGAACCGACGCAACGCCTGACCGTGGGCATCGTTCAGGGGAATATTCCCACCCGCGAGAAATTATCCGCCAGTGGCATTCAGCGGGCGATTCGGGGCTATGTGGGCGGCTATGAATCACTGGCGAGTCAGGGAGTGGATGCCGTTTTAACGCCAGAAGGGGCCTTCCCATTTCTCTGGGAACCCAGCCAAAATCAGTTTTATCAAGCGGTTGTAGCGCAGGGAGTCCCGGCCTGGTTGGGGAGTTTTGTTAAAGAGAATGGCAACATTACTCAGAGTTTGCTGGCCTTGTCTGGAAACGGGGAAGTGGTGGGACGCTACAACAAAATTAAATTGGTGCCTCTAGGGGAATATATTCCCTTTCAGGAGACAATTGGCGGGTTGATTGGGCGGTTATCGCCGATCAAGTCCAGCATGATTCCGGGGCGTACCGATCAGCGGTTTGATACCCCCTTTGGCCGCGCGATCGCCAGTATTTGTTACGAATCGGTGTTCCCGGAATTATTTCGCGCACAGGCCGCAGCGGGGGGACAGTTCATGCTAACGGCATCCAATTTAGATCCCTACAGTGAAGTCTTGATGGCGCAACACGAAGCGCATGATTTGATGCGGGCAATTGAAACCGATCGCTGGGCGGCACGTGCCACGAACACAGGCTATTCCGGTGTGATTGATCCCCACGGGCAAGTGATTTGGCGATCGCAACCGCGCCAATATCAACTCCATGCCGAGGCCATTTTTCGCCGCCAGACTCAGACCTTGTATGTGCGCTGGGGGGATTGGACAACCCCTGCACTCTTGGCGATCGCGGGTCTGATTTTGCTCAATCGCTGGCGGCAGCAATTGTGATGCCTGAACTGCTGCTGCATCCCTGACTGAGAATCAACAACCCAATCGTGGCTGGCGGCTACAATGACCGTACCATTGTTGTCGGCTCAAAGCCCTGAATCGTCAAGGTTTTACCCGCTGCCCGCTGCCCTCTGCCGCCTGCCTTGCTGCATCAGCCTTGAGCGTTCTGCCCCTGGCTATAGTCTCAGAGGAACAGTCACGCTAGGATGCTTAATGAATGTGCTGGTGCCAAGATGCCTTTAAAAGTGGCTATGACTACTCTCGATCAATTGTTGAACCGCGTCACCGCGATCGCCCCCACGACGACTCCCACTCGTTCCAGCCAAACCATTCGGCAACACTATCCCAACTACAAAGTGATCGTGCTGAACGACGACTTCAATACGTTTGAGCATGTGGCGAGTTGCCTGGTGAAATACATTCCGGGGATGACTCCTGATCGCGCCTGGGAATTAACGAATCAGGTGCATTTTGATGGTCAGGCGATCGTGTGGGTGGGACCGCAAGAGCAAGCCGAACTGTATCACATGCAATTAGATCGGGAAGGCTTAACGCTGGCTCCCCTGGAAGCGGCTTGATCGCCCACCATGAATTTAATGAGGCGTTGCTGAATAGCAGTATGAATTGCCCTCATCCCCAACCCTTCTCCCCAAGGAGAAGGGAGCCAGAGATCTAGTTCCCTCTCCTTTTGGGAGAGGGCTAGGGTGAGGGCGGATCGAATGGCTTCATTCTCGATTTCAGCAACGCCTGAATTTAATGCCGATCGCCCAATGCTTAAAACTCTCAGTTCGGGCGATCGCGCAATTGCGCTAGGCTTATTCGGTCTGCCGCACCGAGAAGCGATTGAGAGGCAGACTCAGGACACAACTGGCCGTTAACAAAAAGGCAATCACGCCCGTCAATTTCACACTCAGTAAGGCAATTTCCCAGTCAGGAGAGATCAGCTTTTGCGCGGCAAAGGCCACACAATACACTACCCAGTAGACAAAACTCATTAGCATCAACATTTGATCGGCGGCATCCAGGTCATCTTTAGCAGGAGTTTTATCGACAGTCAGGATGACAGTACCCGCGATCGCGGCGAAAAAAGACAGGATGATTAAACAATCGTGCCAGGAAAAATTTGCCATATCTAAACTCAACCGATTCTCAAAATGACATCTAGAAAGAAGTGAAAATCAGTCTAGAGGATGAATTGGTGAAAGTGGCAGAAATCCTTACAAACAGCAATACTTGAGCCGGGAAAACTTAAAGAAACGCAATGACTGGTGTAGTAAGGCAGAAGGCAGAGGAGAAAAACCTTGACGATTCAGTGCTTGGCGCTGGCAATAATCCTACCCGTCCATGCGGGTTCAACGGCAAAACTCACGAGAACTCGATCTTCTGCCCTCTGCCCTCTGCCCTCTGCCCTCTGCCCTCTGCCCTCTGCCTTTGAACACTAGCGGGGACGCAGAGAAGGACTCAGGGGCGAGTTGACTTCAATCGGGTTCAACCGATTGCTGCGGTTTTCCACAAAGCGACCGTTCCGCCAATTGCCGTCAATGCGAGCGCCATTCGCCGTGATAAAAGTGCCGCGTCCGCTTTGCTTACCCGCCCGAAACTCGCCTTCATAGCGAATCCCAGTGGGATAGGTACACACGGCAAATCCGTTGAGCCAATCGTTATCAAAGATGCCTTCACACCGAGTGCCATTGGCCAGCGTCAAAACGCCTCTACCCTGCTTCTTATTGTTCTGAAACCCGCCCTCATAGCGGTTGCCACTGGGATAAGTACAGACCCCCGTTCCCTGTAACAGGTCATTTTGAAAGATGCCCTGACAACGCACCCCACTGGCGTAGATGAAGGTGCCCTGTCCCTGCCGTTGGTTATTGCGAAACATCCCTTCATAGCGATTCCCCCCCGGAAACACACACACGCCCCGCCCATTCAACAGGTCATCTTGAAAGGTGCCTTCGCAGCGGGTGCCATCGGCAAAAGTAAACACCCCATTGCCCTGCCGCACCCCATTGCGAAGTTCGCCGCTGAACCGATTGCCGCTGGGAAACTCACAATTGGCACGCCCCTGAATCTGCCCCTCTCGCACTTTACCTTCACAATAATTGCTGGCGATATAAACGGGTGTGGTTGCTTGTGTTGATGTGGGTACACTAGCCAGAGTGATCGCGCCTGCCACCGCCCAAAGGCTGCTCCACCAACCTTGCTGTTGCCACCAGGCAGCAGTGTGAGGCCAGCGCGAGGTTTGATGGAGATGCCGTGAAGGTTGTCGCATGAGATCCATAAACATGAGGGAGTTGCAGTTAAATCAGGTAAAATACAGCGTTTGGAGCTTTAACTCACAATACTTTTGTTGCTTTCACAAAAGAAAACAATTGTTGACTTAATGCAAGGTTAGTTTACTAGAACTTGCTCGAATTGGGGTCATTCTTGGGACATCTACTTTCACTACCAGCTTCAGACTTGCGACCGATGACACTGGAAGATCACGTTATGTTCCCATTTCCATTTACGATGGCTGTTGGGTTTGTTTCGTTTTGTGACATGATGAACGACTTAACATATTCTTTTGAAGTTAGAAAATCATCTACTCGATCTGTTTAGCCCTCATTCCCTCACTCCATTCAAACGCTTGGTTCAAACTGCCCATGCTACCGCTTCTCCCCATCGTGACTTTGGCGCAAGCCTTTCCTAACTTACCCCCTGCGGCTGCACCGACGAGAGTGCCCACGCAAGAACTGGTATTACCGCGAGAGTCACTCCCGCCCCCGGAAACGCTGCAAAACCAAGAGATTTTTCAGCCGCAAGAGGTGCGCCCCTTGCCTGGGCAATTAGACACCGTCCCAGTGCTGAACAGTAATAGTCCAGAGGTGGTGCAAACAGAAGGGATTTTGCTGTCCACCTTTCCAGCCGTTGGGAAAGCGGTGCCGAGTGCACACCTGAATTACCCCTTTCAAGGGCGGTTTGATATTTTTTCGCACCACATTGCGCGGGTTCGCAGTGGGCAACCCCGGACGCTGTTTCACGGTTTGTTATTGAACAATCCCACCTCGCAGCCGATTCGGGTCGAGATTTTGCAGGGTGCCAGTTACAGTACTCGTCCCGATGCTCTCTTTATTAATCTGCCGTCCTATGTCGAAGATCCTTTAGGGACGGTTTACGCAGGTCCGGGTAGCCGCGTGGTGAATGACATGTTGCGGGGGCGGCGGCAGGGCTTTTTCCCCCGTGAGATTGTGCTGCAACCGGGCGAGAATCAGATGCTCTATAACTTGCCGATTCCCGTTGTCGGCGCACCTGGTTCCAATGGGCGATCGACGTTACTCCGATTGCGCAGTTCAGGTCCCGTATATGCCGCCAGTTTGGCGATGTTTGCGCCCTTAATTGAGGGGCGTGAACGGGCACCCACAACGGAAGAATGGCAGACCTTACTTTTCCGAGGCGGCTTGGCTGGGCCACGAGATATTGCGCCGACAGCCCCCGGTTCGAATGTGGTGCGGGTGTTTTATGGGCGCGTGGCAGGTGTTGCCGTGGGGTCACAATGGGAAGCGCGATTGACCGATAAGCCGGGGGGCGAGGTGCTGACGATTCCCAAACGGGGACGGGCTTTCTCCTATGGCTTAAGTACGTTGTACCGGGGTACCTTGGGCACGGGACAGGTGCAGAGTGCCAAACTCTTGGCGCGTTACCCCGATACGGCTTATCAGGCGCATGGGAACTACGGGATTCAATACAGCTTGACCTTACCGTTGCACAATCCCACCAAGCAGCCGCAAACGATTACATTGGCGATTCAAACCCCCTTGAAAGAGGATCGGAATAAAGGGGGATTGCTGTTCTTCAATCCTCCCGAAAATCGGGTGTTCTTCCGGGGGCCTGTTCGCATTCGGTATACCGATGACAGCGGCAATACGCAAACGCGCTTTGTGCATGTGACGCAATTTCGGGGGCAGCGGGGTGAACCTTTGTTGACGCTCACCTTACCGGGGGATGCTCGGCGGATGGTGCAGGTGGATTTACTCTACCCGCCGGACTCCACCCCGCCGCAGGTGCTCACAGTGCAGACCCTGGAGCAGACCGTGGGCACGACTGATCCGCCGGATAGTGCGGCTTCTTCGCGGTAAGGAGCGATGGAGCCACAGGCGTTACCACTGGGAAGGGTGCAACCCTGGCTCTACTATGGGCTGTTGCCATGGCATCGGTTATTTTTAAGTCTTTATTTTCGGCAAATCGAAATTCAAGGCTTCGAGCATTTGCCTGTGAATGGGCCTGTCGTGCTGGCTCCCAAACATTTCAGTCGGTGGGACCCAGTAGTTCTGGAGATGTTAAGTCTGGAGCCGCTGCGCTTTATGACGAATGCCAATCAGTTTGACGGTGTGCAGGGGTGGTTCATTCGGCGGTTGGGAGCCTTTCCGGTGGATTTGGCACGCCCCCAAGTGTCGAGTTTTCGGACGGCGATCGCGCTGCTGCAAGCAGGCAAAAAGGTCGTGCTATTTCCTGAAGGCGGCATCGTTCAAGATCAACCTGTGCGATCGCTGAAACCTGGTTTCGCCCGCCTGATTTTGCAGGCCGAGGCGACGTTGGGAACTGACACGATTCCCGTCGTCCCGATCGCGATTCATTACAACCCCCATGATCAACGCCGCGCCGCCATTACGATTCATATTTCTCCCCCGTTATATGCCTCGCAATTTCGCCAAGTTGATGAGATGCAGAAGTCTGATGAAAAGCAGACGGCTCAGGCCTTTGCTCAAGCGGTTGAGCAGGGGATCTTACAAGGGCTGGAGAAAATTAGGAAATGAGGTGATTGTTCCTTAATCAATGCCCGACTGACTCGCCCCCTGCCTGCCGTTCACTGGGATAATAAGGGGATGCAAGCAGGAGGTCATGGCGTGGGACAGTACGAGCGGTTAATTATGATGGCGGAAGATGAACTGACCCAATACAGTACAGACGCACGGAAGCTGGAAAAACTGCGGCAAAAGATTGGGTTATCCGTGTCGGCGGCAGAACAGCGGCAAGTGAAGGACATGTTGCTGGCGGAATTGCCCACCGATCCCATCAGCAAAATTTTGATGGATCAACGGCAGGCGGCGGCGTTACCGTTTTGGGGCATTGCCGGACTGGGGATGTTATTGGGCATTTCCATGTTGCAACCGTTGGATTTTTTGGCGACTGGCGCGGGGGTGGCGATCGCGATTTGGATTCAGCGGCGGGGCTGGAAACTGGAAGCCAAACGCCTAGTGTTGCAGACCTTGTTAGAAATTGAGGCGGCCACCCAACCCCCAACGCCCAAAGGTTGATTCGGAGTCGGTCAGGTTAGGCAACCAACTCTAAACACAGGCGACGAAAATGATCGCCCCGCACTTCAAAGTTAGGATATTGGTCAAAACTGGCACAGGCAGGGGAGAGCAACACATTCTTCACGCCCAATTGCGGTGCCAATTCGGCCGATCGCTGAATTGCCCGTTCCATCGTTTCCACCCGTTCGTAAGCCGTATAGCCGATTTGTTGGAGGCGATCGCCAAACTGCGGGGCGGCACTGCCAATCAATAACACTGTGGCGGCGCGGTGCTGAATTTGGCTCAGCCAACGGGTATCATCGCCTTCTTTCGCTTCGCCGCCGGCAATCAGTAGGGTGGGACTGTTGACGGAAGCTAGGCCGACTTGTGCCGCAT
>JAIXVO010000595.1 GCA_027482985.1 Cyanobacteriota bacterium | reverse complement strand
CCAGGGTTTGAACCGTTCCCACAATACTGGCAAGCTGCTCAACACTACCATTTTGATCAGGATTGTTAATTGAACTCAGAACATCAAAAAAAAGTCCCATGCTGATTCTCTTGGTTAGTGGTCGTTGCGGTGCCTGGCGGGGACGGCGGGAACGTGCACCGGGAAGGAGCAGATGATCCGCAACCAGCGATTGGCATCGGTGAAATACCCCAGTTCGGCAATATAATCGCGATCGCTAATCGGAATCATGACATGCTTATCCTGATCCGTTGCATAACAAACATAGGTTTGGGTGGTGTGGGGCGCTTCTTGATCGATATCGAGATTGGTGGCATCATGAATCCGCAACATTAAGCGCCGTCCGCCCTGCGCCTGGAGTGCTTGATGGTAGGCATCCGCCACTTCCCAGTAGGCGTAAGCTGCTTTCTCATCGCGGGGCACCAAAATGATTCGGCAGTCGGGCGCTTGCTCGAAGGCGGCTCCTCCAGCAACCTGCCGCCGCCGCCCCAACGAGGGCACGATGGGACTGAAGTCCGCGATCGCCGCTGTTCCCCCAGCGATCGCGGCACCCACACCAGTCAAGGCAGCACCAGCGACCCCACTCCCCGCGCCCGTTAGCACCCCGAACTGCCCAGTGAGGTCAGGCGGGGAGACCTCAATCTGCTCCGGATCGACATCGGCGGCAATGTGAGTAGCCGCGGCACTCCCGGCGGCGATCGCGATAGTCGACCCCACCCCGCCCTTAGTCGCAGGGTCACAAGCTGGCACCCGAACCGCTGGCGACCGAGCCAATCGCAGCCAGTGGTTAGCGGCTGTCAGATAACCGAGCTCGGCGACATAATCGCGATTATCGACGGCGATCGGCAGGTGTCGATCGACCGCTTCAGCCACACAATCAAATGTCTCTACCGAGTCGGGAGCCGCTTGCTCCAGCTGGGGATTGTCGGTGACATCATACAAGCGCACCTGCAAATTGCAGCCACCGTGCGCGCGCGCCGCGGCCACTGCGGCTTCGGGCACTTCCCAGTAGGCGTAAGCATCCCGACAGTGCAGCGGGGTTAAAATTAATCGCCCTGGGGTGGAGAGCTCGGCCCCAGATGGGATGGCACCGTCGCGCTCACGCAACCACCACCAGAGTAAAGGCAATCCTAACAGCGGCAACAACAACCATAGCAGAGGAGTCCCATCCAAGGGTTGACGGGTGGCAGGCGGCAGCGCCATACTCGGCTCGGTGCCAGGAGTACTCCCCAGGCCAGAGGGGGTAGGAGCCATGGAGGAGATGGCGGAGCCAGGGGCGGCGATCGCGGCACTGGGGGTACTGCCACCCAGCTGACCATTCGGGGCTTCCTGCTGCTTAGCTACGGCCACAACCGCCTGCCCAGGAGCCGAGGTCGCGAAGCCAATAAAAGCCAGCACCCCCGCATTCGCAGTGGCTTTGTAAACGTAGCTCCGGGGTTGGGAATAGGGATAGCGAGGATCGGTGGGGAGGGTGTCATGCATCGGCAACACGGTAACGTTGGGTTGATTCAGCACCTGCCCGGCGATCGCATAGCTAATCCCATCCGATCCCAATGCTGGCACAATGATCGCCGTCGCATCATCCATCACCTGAGTCGCAGTCGCCCCGGCTTTAAAGGGCGCGGCTTTAAAGGCTGGATATTGACTCAACGCCTGCCGCGTGTCGCTGGCTTCAGGGCGATCAATGAAGCGAATGGGCACATTGGGGCCACCAAGTTGGGCCCAGTTCGTGATTTCGCCCCGGAAAATTTTGGCAAACTGCTGATCAGTGAGGCTGGCTTTGAACGGATTGGCTGCCCCCACAATAATCGCGATCTTTTCTCGACTGACGGGAATCTCCTGCAACCCTTGAGCTTTCTCGGACGCTGTCAACGATCGCCCCACCGCAGCTAAATCAACGGCATTGCTGAGGAGCGCTTGTAGCGATTCATTAGTACTCGTAGTCGCCAAATTGACGGTCGTCCCAGGAAACTTTGCTTCAAATTGCTGTTTTAAGGCTTGGTTAATCAGTTCCATACTGCTGGAACCCGCCACCCTCATGCTCGTGCCTTGCGGTAGCGAGGCTGGCACTGGGAGGGCGGGTACGGCGACCGGAGGCTGAGCCAGCAGCAGGCGGTGAGCATCGATCGCCCCCCAGACACCCAGCCCTAAGAGGGGCACTGTGGCGATCGCAGTCAGCTGTCGCCAGAACCCACGGGAGCGGTGGTGATGGTTCAACATAATGCTTGCATCGGGTGAAGAATACGAACAAACCTGAAACGACGAGATCAAAGCGGTGGTCAGTTATCAGGTTCAAAGATTAGCTCCAGCGGCAGGAGTGCTGTGGGTGATTCGGTGCCGCCGGAGCCTGACAGGGTCGTCCCCGCCCGCTAAGCGAGTTCGCGATCGCGCACTCGTGGGGTCGTGGGTAGTTCAAACACGTTGACATATAACCAACCCGCCAGTAACGCCCCCACAATCGGAGCGACCCAAAACAGCCATACTTGCGCCAGCGGAGTGCCGCCCACAAACAACGCGGGCGCTAAACTGCGGGCGGGGTTCACAGAAGTATTGGTGACCGGAATACTAATCAGGTGAATCAGCGTCAAGGCGAACCCGATCGCCAATCCCGCAAAACCCACGGGCGCGCGACCATCGGTTACCCCCAAAATCACAAGCAGAAACATGAAGGACAACACTAATTCAATCAGGAAGCAAGACCCCAAGGAAAACGCACCGGGAGAAAAGTCGCCAAAGCCATTGGTGGCAAAAGCTCCTGCCGCATTCGGGTCGATCGCAAATCCAGGTTTACCGATCGCGATCAAGAACAGCAACCCCGCCCCTAAGATGCCACCCAATACCTGCGCCACGATATATGGTAATAGCTCCGCACCGGGGAACCGTTTGGCGGCCCACAGCCCGAAGGAAACCGCAGGATTGAAATGCCCACCAGAAATATGACCAACAGCGTACGCCATCGTCAGAACCGTCAGCCCAAAAGCCAGCGACACCCCCACTAAACCAATCCCCAGAGGGAAAAATACAGCGTTACTGATAGTGGCAGACTTGGCCGTAAACGCAGCTGCCAACACGGCACTTCCACAACCTCCGAACACCAACCAGGCAGTGCCGATAAACTCTGCCAAACAACGTTTCGTAAGCGGCATGGATGAAAACTCCTACTGACAACACAAGACATCGCTCCGCGATCGCTGGAAGTGTGCTGAGTCTGTGCCACCTCCAGCTCCCCAAAAGGGTCACAAATGGTCAACCGGACTCAGATTGACTCAATGGCGTGAGCAAAAGTTAGTTCACACCATAAGTCAGAAAAATAAAGATCTTGTAAGAGCAATTTGAACTGCTGGTCTCAAGCGGGTGCCGACCCAGCGCTCGCTTAAGGCTCTGGGACGCGCTTGGGGAGGGTAAACGACAGGATTAAAGCGCAGACCGCTACGCCCAACAACACCGCCAGCGAGATTTTCATCCCCTGTGTCGCCGCGATCGGCACCACAGCTCCTGATGGCGCGCGGCTGCATGACGACCACCACCATCCACGGCGGCGGGCGGCGCGCGCGTGCGGCGTGCCCTCCCGCCGACCCGTGAGCGGAGGGCGCGCCCGATGCGGCCGGCCAACCGGCGCCACGGCGGCGGGGCGCCTCT
>JAIXVO010000115.1 GCA_027482985.1 Cyanobacteriota bacterium | reverse complement strand
GGTCGGTGGTCAGGCACTCGCAGCGGATGAAGGGCAAGCGGAGTCGGATACCCAGCCGGAATCGGCCGCTAGGTTGTCAGTTAGCCCGCCTGCCGCAGCATTGCTTTCTCACTTCTGGCAATACAATGAGCAACTTGAACCGTCTCTGGTCGTGATTGCCCCGCCGCCCAGTAGCGAGACTGTTTTAGATGTGTTGGGAGCCATCCCGCTGAAGGTCGAATTGTCGGATGAGGGGGCAATCGTCCAAAATTCGGCACCCGCTGTGATGGACTATCTCAAGACTGTGTATCAGGCAGTTAGCCAGCAGGCGATTTTAATGGGCATGAATGTGGGTGAATCTACCCCATGATGTCTCATTTTTCGTAAAAATTCGTAACAATAGAAGGGCACACTCATTTTATGCAGTTCAACGCGCTTCTATGGCAACTTCAGACGATCGCAAAAAGCGAATTATGGAACATCTCGCTCGCAGCACTGGGGAATTTACCCAGCGCAAAACCACGCAATCGAGCGATCGCAAGCGGCAAATCATCGATCATGTTCGTCGCACCCAAGGTTCATGAGGCGGGTGATCACGGCTAACAGTAGTCGCGATTAGCCCCAATAGGAATCGTGTCAAGGTTGACCCATCTCTTCCCAGAGGTGGGTTTTCCTTTAGAAACGCTTTCTCATAATTCCTAAACCCGCTTTCAGCCGGGAGCGATCGCGTAAAGTACGGTAATTTCGCCCGTCGGGGTAGGGCATGAGACCAGCCAAGGTTGCGTAAAACAGAGGAGAATACGCGATATTAACTCAGACCACAAGGGCAATGGGGGTCAGTTCGGCAGGACATCATCTCGCGCAATAACCAGCGTGAGCAAACTCGTCAGAGCACAGCCGTAAACCTTACAAAATGTAATTTTTTCGGATACCAGGATTCAGGTACTCTAATAAAACAATTCAAGCCTGAGAGAAACATTGCGTTTTGTTAAGAAAAGTGTCACATTAATGAGAAAGGATGCCAATGCGTCAAGGAGGCCCTGTGAATGCTCGATTAATTCAGTTTTTGAAGGAAGAACTATCGGTTCCTGAGACCGCGATCGCGATCGCCCTCCGTCATCCCGATCCCACTGCGAACCAACTGCCGATGATTTTGTGGCAATACGGGCTAATCACCCTGCAAGATTTAGACCGGATTTTTGACTGGATGGAAACTGCGGCTTAACCCGCTTAGCGCAACGGCGCTGGTTTATAAAGCCGAGTGGGAGGCGGTGGAGAGCCAACCACAGGCTGCATGTGATTCATTTTCTGATTGAGTTCGCGAATGCGGCGAGACAGTAAGCGAATAATATTAACCGCAATGCCGGGAGTCTCTTCGATCGCTTCATAAAGTTGCTGTTGAGTCAGCACCAGACATTCCGAGGGGGCGAGCGTTGTGACTGAAGCAGACCGAGGCTCAGCATCAAATAACGACATTTCCCCAAAGCAAGCACCCTGATCGAGTTGCACCAACTCCTGTTCCTCAATGTGAACTCGCACTTTGCCAGATACCAGAATGTAGAGCGATCGCCCTTCCTGCCCCTTCGTGAAAATGGTGTGACTAGTCGGAAACGCTAACTCGTCCATAACTGACGCTAACCGCACCAGGAAGTCGTCCCGCAGTTCCTTGAAAATGGGGACTTCCCGAATAAACAACAAGCGTTCAAAACTCGACAGCATAAGGGCGTTGCCAGCACGACAGATTGCTTTTTGACTCTCAGTTACCGAATGCCACAGGAGAGCCATTGTCACCAGAATGCCCCAAACAGGGAGCATCCTTAATAGTACGCGGTTTCAAATTCTCGGAATGACGAATTCCCGAAACCGTGGGATTAGGGATAGTCCTAAGTGGGTTCAAATTGCGGCTGATCAGGAAAATTTACCGATGGCATGGCTTCAGGCGAACTAGGCTCACCAACAGTAGCCGTTTGCGGCTGTTGCGCTAAATCCTGCATCATCCGTTGAATTTGCGCGACCACCAGGCGATCAGGATCCGTTTGCAGCAACGGCAAGAGTTTCTCCAAGGCGCGCGGTGAAGCCATCCACAGGTAAGTCAGGACAGCCTCCCGTACAAATCCTTTAGGATGACGCAAGCAGGCTAGCGTTTGCTCTGGGGTAAGCCGCCACTGCGCTTGTTTCGCTAAATGAAAACAACAGGCAATACTCCAGTCGGAGAGAAAATGCCGTAATTCCAGCAACCGTCGCAGGCGATCGCTGGGTGACATGGGTTTATAGGGCACCAATTCGGCTAACCCCTGCATCTTCTCCTGGTCAGATTGGCGATCGAGCAGGGTCAGTAACGCCCGCTTGCTGGGAATATCGAGCGTATTATCCAAAATCTCCAGCCCCCGGGCTTTGCTACTGCGGGAATTGGATTGCAGGTTAAAGGCAGCGGCTTTAATCGACCCAACCGGATACATAAACTGCATCAGCATGAACAAGCGTTCCTGCGCATCTAACTGCAACCCCTGAAGCGATCGCCGCAGTAATTCGGCTTCGCGCAAATGCACCCGCTCCGGCGATAGATCTAACAAGGCCGCATACAGTTGCCCGACGAACATTAACTCCTGGTCGATCAATTGTTCAATCCCGCTTCGACCCAGGCTCCGAAACACACTTTGAATCCCCGCCTCATTGGGGATTTCCAGCAGAATCCGGAGAATGTTACGGCGATTCACCCCCCAAGCAATCTTGAGATGGGAAATCAACGCCTCCAACGCGGCAATACTACCAATCATGCCAATCGTTTGCCATGCTGCCAGCCGCACCGCATCCGGCTTTTGCGCATCCTCGGCTAAAGTCACCAGCATCGGAATCGCTTCATTATCCAGCCGAACCAGGGCGTTCATCGCAGCTTCGCGGGTGGATTTGTACTGCAAGCCCAGGAGCAGCGAGGGATAATATTCTTCAAAATGAGTGGCCGCGATCGCCTCTAAAATCGCCCGTCTCACCCGCAACGACTCATCCTGCAACAGATCCGGAATGTGAATCCGCAGCGCTTGTAAATAGGCCGTATCCCCCAACGCCTGACAGCCCACCATCCGGTCTTTTTCCGCCTTACTGGTGAGCATTTTCCGGAGGGTCTGAGTCGCCTCCGCCTTCTGTTTGGAACTCCCCCGCCGCATCATCAAAGACGCTGCCGTCCCCCGCACCACCGGATCGACTTCGTCTCGCAAATAAGGGCGCAACTGCCGAATATCCGGCTCCTCCTCCGTCAGCCAGACAAATCGCAACGCCAACGCCAACACCTTCGGCGGCGGATTCTGCTCAATCAACGCTTTCACATACTTGAGATAAGCCGGATTGGGATGCACCAGCATCGCCGCCAAACTTTTCTGCTGCAAGGGGACTGAAAAACTCTCCAGGTGTGCCGATAGCACCTCGTTCGCCCCCTTCGGATCGACTTTACTCAGGAGGTCAATGCAAGACTCCTTCCGTTCCTCTGAACCCGGTTTTTCCAGCGTCTCCACCACCCACCGCCGTAACTCCAACTCATCTACATCCCGTCCTAGTTGCCCCCGCTCCGCACTCATCACCAGCAAATTGACATACTTGGCGCGCAAGAGCAAAATCGCCAGCACCCACAGCAGCGCCAACACCAGGATCACCGGGAAAATCCAGTCTAAGGAACTGTCTCCCAGTAGCCAGCCCAAACTCAATAAGGCTAACCCTGTGAAGCCCGTCGAAATGGGTTCGGCAATGCCGCGCACAAATGCCTGAATTTGACTCCGGAAATTATCGGGAATGGGCTGAAATAACACCGGACTGACACTGGCAAAGAGGGTGTAATGCAGCAGTTCGTCATAGAACTTGAGCAACACCAGCACCATAAAAATGGGTAACGT
>JAIXVO010000277.1 GCA_027482985.1 Cyanobacteriota bacterium | reverse complement strand
CACCGCCCGCCGCCCCTACCACGGCATTGAATCAGCAGGAATTAATTCTATTTAACTTAGCCAATCAAATTCGCAACTCCCTGAATCTGGATACGATTTTGCAAACGGCGGTGAATGAAATTCACCGGTTTTTGCAGGTTGATTATTGTCATTTTCTTTGGTGTTTACCGGATCAAGCTGATTTTCAATTAATCATGACTCATGAAGCTAAATGGGAACACTTACCAAGCCTCAATGCCAATTTCCAGGCGCAGGATCATGAGATTGCCGACCATATCACCCGGTCTCAAATTTGGTGTCGGGATGATGCCATCATGGGTGCAGAGGTACTCAATCAACTGCCCAAGGGGTATGCAGGGGTGCGATCGCAGTTATTAGTGCCGCTCAAAACCCACGCTGGACAGTTCGGAGCGATTCTCTGTAGTTATCAGAGTCAGGCTCATTCCTGGACGACTCGCGAAACCCAAATCTTGCAGGCGGTGACCAATCACCTGGCGATCGCGCTAGACCAAGCTGAGATGTTTGCCGCAACCCGCGCTACCGCATTAGCGGCCCAAACGCAAGCCCAGTATTTAGCCGAAGCCCTGCAAAAGTTGCAACAAACGCAGGCCCAATTGATTCAACATGAGAAAATGTCTAGTTTGGGCCAATTGGTGGCTGGAGTCGCGCATGAAATTAATAATCCAGTCAACTTTATTAGTGGCAACATTACCTATGCCGCTGACTACATCAACGATGTCTTGAGTGTGCTGGCATTGTATCGAGAGCATTATCCCGAACCCATTGAGCCGATTCAAACACTAGCCGAAACCATTGATTTAGATTTCATTGCCACCGATCTACCCAGACTGGTTTCATCCATGAAGATTGGCGTAGAACGGATTTATCAAATTGTGCTGTCGTTACGCAATTTTTCGCGGCTGGATGAGGCCGAAATGAAACCCGTGGATATTCATGAGGGCTTGGAAAACACGCTGATGATTTTGCAGAATCGGTTGAAGCGTAACCAAGCCGGTGTTGCTATTAATGTAGAGAGAGAATATCAAACCTTACCCCTGGTAGAATGTTCTGCGGGACAACTCAATCAGGTCTTTATGAACCTGCTGGGTAATGCCATTGATGCCCTCGATGAAGTTTTTGAAAGTCCCACGATCGCTGTTACTACAGAATTAGTGCATGCGCCAATTCTGACTCATGCCCAAGCTGCGAACGACCTGGATCACGAGCCCGCACAGCATGTGCTGATCCGTATCCGTGATAACGGTTGCGGCATGACAGAAGCCGTTCTACAAAAAGTCTTTAATCCCTTCTTTACCACCAAACCTGTCGGTAAAGGGACGGGTTTAGGTTTATCCATTAGTTATCAAATTATTGTGGATAAACATCAAGGGTCTTTAATCTGTCAATCGCAACCCGGATCAGGCACCGAGTTTAACATTCAAATCCCTGTTCGTTCCAAGACGATGAAAAGTTGAATCAGCCCCAGGAGCAATTATGAGTAAACCGACCGTTTTAGCCGTAGATGACAGCATTGTGATTCACCATATGATTCAACGTGCTCTAGAGCCAGACTACGAAGTGTTGGTGACTGATAATCCAGTCGATGCGCTGGCGATGCTGAATCAGCAACCCATTTCAGCCCTGTTGCTGGATGTTTCTATGCCCACGATTAGCGGCCTAGACATTTGTCGCACGATTCGCAACATTCCCCAATTTGAACATTTACCCGTCGTCCTGGTCACCTCCCGCGATCGCTCCTTCGATCGGGTTCAGGGGCATTTAGCCGGCGCGACCGATTATCTTACGAAACCGTTTGCCCCCGTGCAACTGCGCCTGATTCTGGAAAAACTGCTCCCATCCGCCTAACCCTTTGCCCCCTCGGTGATCGCCTGACGACCGAGACCGACACGCTTTTAGTAACGCCTTCCACCAGTAGAACGGTGCGTTTGGAGGCGATCGCGACACTGGGACGTGACATTGAACTCAATCTGGGTTGCCGTTGTAACGACTTGATTAAGTCTTCCGGGTGCAACACGATACAGACTTCTCCAGTCCCTAAAATCGTCGCCCCTGCCACATTGCGCACCCCTTTAAGGAGAGCCATTTGAGGTTTAATCACAACATTTTGCTCATCCAGCAACGCATCGACCAACAAACCGCAGCGCTGTTCCGCATAGGAAATATCCTGCACCACCACAATCAGGACATACACCGTGGCTACCGTCAGCCCTAATTGCATCGGAAATAGACAGCCCTGACTGGGTGTTGATTCAACGTGCAATGTCCCTTTGAGTTTGGCCAGGTTGGTTTGCACAACATCTCAGCCCACCCCCCGACCAGAAATGTCAGTCAGCAGCGGTGCGGTCGAAAATCCTGGCACCAAAATCAAAGACTCAATCTGCTGGGGGGGCAGGTTCGCCAGGTCATCTTCCCGACAAAGGTGCCGCTGGAGCGCAATTTGTTGAATCCGCTGGCGATCCAATCCCTGCCCATCATCCTGCACCTCAATCACAAAGTGGGCCGAGGTTTGATAACTCCGAAGCCGAATCGTTGCCTGAGCGGGTTTACCCTTAACGCCATCCGAGCCTGTGCCCGGAATGCTAAGCCCAGCGTCGTGGCAATCAACTGACAGAAGGCATCAATGAGTTGGGGGGGAAACGCGATTGATTTCAACAAGGGAACCTCAACGATCGATGAATATTCCGTGAACAAAAAGATTATTCCCAGGAGCGCTGCCCGCCGGCCAGATCAGTTACTAAAACAGATTGTTCTTCATATTTATCTACAAAGCGGTGCCTGCACGTTGCGATCGCTCATTCATGCCAGTGTTCATGAGTCCTGCCGCTAGGTCATCCGGTCGCGGACTGCTGCTGCTATAACCAACAGCAGTAGCTCATCCAGGTAGAGGCTTTGGGCGCGTTTGGGATGAGCTTGACTTCATCCAAGTGGTGGAAGGCGATCGCAATCTCTCCCCGGCATGATGAAACAGAGAATCGCAATCAGGTCAGAGATGAAACCAAACTAATGGTGTTGTCATTCGGATTGAGTGATGAATTGATTTTTAACCTGATGAGGATCTGTTCACCTGGAAATGTTTAGTTGCTGTGCCTATGAGATGTCAGTTCTGTGACGTGCGACAGTTTAGCTCACTGCTATTTCCAACTTGAGGAGTTTCAATGGCTTACAAAGCTGAAAGTTTTATTCATGATCTGGACAAAGTGGCCAAAGCTCGCCAAGAGTTTTCGGGCTATTTAAGTGCGATCGCGCAAACCTTAACGACAGCGGAAGCCGTGGGCGAAACAGCTTCTGGCAAGTTAGGGCTGGAGAGCACGGTTGATGATCTGGAATTAGTCAGCCGGAACTTGGGCGATGGCGTGTTCCGGTTGCTGGTGTTGGGTGATATGAAACGGGGCAAAAGCACGTTTTTGAATGCCCTGATTGGGGAAAACATTTTGCCCACCGATGTTAATCCCTGTACTGCCGTGCTGACGGTGCTCAGTTATGGGCAGGAAAAGCGCGTCACCGTCTATTTTAAAGATGAGCAGGAACCGGAATTGCTGGACTTTGAAACCTTCAAACAGCGGTACACGATTCCTCCCGAAGAGGCGAAGAAATTGCAGGAAGAGGGCATCATCGCCTTTCCCAATGTCGCCTACGCGGAGGTGCAGTATCCCCTGACGCTGTTGGAAAAAGGGGTGCAAATCATCGACAGTCCGGGGCTGAACGACACCGAACAACGGAATCAACTGACGTTGGGCTATATCAACAACTGTCACGCGATTTTGTTTGTCCTCAGTGCGACGCAACCCTACACCCTGGGCGAACAGCGCTATCTGGAAAACTACATCAAAGATCGGGGCTTATCGGTATTCTTCCTGGTGAATCACTGGGATGAAATTCAGAACCGCCTGATTGATCCCGAAGATGCGATCGCCTTGCATGAAGCCGAAGATCGTGTGCGACAAGTTTTTCGCACCAATCTCACCCCCTACTGCGAAATCGAAGGCGAAGATCGCTACAGCGATCGCGTGTTTGAAATCTCCTCCCTGAATGCCCTGCGCCAACAACTCAAACATGGTTCTTTAGAAGGGACTGGCTTTCCTGACTTCATCAAGTCGCTCAACCACTTTTTGACGAAGGAACGGGCGATCGCCGAACTACGTCAGGCCAAACTGATCGCCCGTCAAGCCTATCGAACGGTGCATGAAGCCTGCGATCGCCGCATTCCCTTACTCGGCGAAAGTATGCAGGAATTGCGCCAAAAGATTCGTTCCGTCCAACCAGAATTTGAAGAACTAGTTGGGATTCGGGACCAATTTAAGGATGAAATTCGGATTGTCGGTGAACGGCAAGCTAGCACCATCTCTAACTCATTTCGGACTTACTTACCCGAACTGGCAACGACTTTTGAAGCCGACTTCGTACGCTATCAACCTGAACTCAAGTTCTTCGACTTTTTGCAAAAAGGTAAACGGCAGGAATTTGAAGCTGCCCTGCGAGTTGCCTTTGAGCAATACTTGATGGACAAAATTGCCGCCTGGAGTTTGACCGCCCAAAAAGAGATGGATGCCGCTTTTGTCGGACTGGCGAAAAGTGCCACCCAGTATGGCGAAACCTATACCCAAGTGACCGATCGCATCACCGAAAAGTTGACGGGGCAAAAGGTTGTGCCCAATGCTCATTTGAGTGCGGAAGACAACTCCCCCCGCTGGGCGAAGTGGGCAGTCGGGTTGTATGCTCTAACGACGGGCGATGTGGGCGCGATCGCGATGGCCGGGACGGGCGTATTTGACTGGAAACAAATCTTGCTTAACTTTGGTGGGGCAGTCCTCGTGACGACCATGCTCTATGCCATCACAGGCGTTTTTCTCGGACCTTTGGGGATGGCGCTGGCCGGGTTAGGCTTAGGCAGTTATTCGGCAGAAATGGCTCGCCGCAAAGTGGTGTTAACCATGCGCGAAGAATTGCGGAACCTATTGCCGCAAATTGCTCAGGAACAGTCGTTCCAGGTCTATCAAGCGGTCAAAGAGTGTTTTGACACTTACCAGCAAGAAGTGGTCAAACGCATGAACGAAGACATTCACTCCCGCAAAACGGAACTGGATGAACTCGTCCGTCAAAAAGAAGACCGCGAGATCAACCAACAAGCCGAAGAACGCCGCCTGAGCCTGCTCGATAACGACGTTCTGACCCAGTTGCACGATGTCGAAGATGCCTACGAGCAGTTGATCGGACAACCCGCGATGTTGGTGGCAGCGTAGGGGAAAGGCAGGGAGGGGGGGAGGGAGAGGAATGTGTGGGAGGGGAAGGAAGGGGAGGAGGACAAATTGCCTGTTAGTGTCCCAATCTCCACGTCCACCAATCCCCCTCGTAGAGACGCGCCGCTGGTGCGTCTCCGCCCGAATCCCCACTCACGTAGTCCTGGCGACCCATCGATCGCCCGCCCCACCCCCTAAACTCCGGCTTGGACATTGAGGGCTATTGGGTGCGGTTTAAAGCTCTGATGGGAGTGGACATGACTGGGCAATAACACAGGTTGATTTATTGATAGAAATACGATTTAACTGAGCGAACTGAATTATAATTAGACTCATTAAAATAGGGTATTTTTACTAAAATTTAGCTAATGTGGTTTTTTAGAGAAAATACGTCTGTGTAGGAACAGGTTTCGCCTTAGAACCGACTAGAGTCAACGATTTAGACTAAACCTGTCCCTGCATTTATGCGTGAAAATAATAGCTCTACGATTGATTATGCTCGCATTTAACAGATCCTATTAGGACATGATTGAATTGCAAAGCTCTTAGCCAGGAATCACTTCGATCGTGGTTGAAATGACAGCATAACGAGTGGTATCGACAACCGCATTGCTCGTCATCGGGGTCACATCCGATCGCGTATTGCGGTCAATATTGCCCAGGAGCGCGCCCACAATATTGACGGCATCTTCGCCTCTCAGGGGGTCAGGTGACAGACTGCGAGTGGAGGAAACCCCACCTCTGGCACCCACTTCCTTCAAGGCTTTGAGCGCATCTCGCAATGACTCTGAACTGGACAACACCATGATTTCCAGCATGCCTGGTGCACCCAACGGAAACCGCACACCCGGTTCTGGACTCTTGAGCACCCCACCACTGGGAATGCGTTCTCGGCCTTCAGCAAAATCGACGTAGGGGAACAGCACCCGCATCCGCCCCGCATCCCCGATGGATAGCACCGCCACAAACAAATCGCGATCGCTGTTATTCTGAATCTCAATTTGAATTTCTGTGCCCGGGATGAAGCGATTCGTCGCCACCTGTTTACCCGCCTGCCCCGTCGATTTCACACTGACGGATAACCCTTTGGTTTGCGGTCCTTGCACCACATCCACCCCGCCGATCGCCCGTAACACTTCTGCCGCCAAAAATGCCTTGAGGCGAGGCGCAAGGCGCGTCACCGCATCAGCGACAGTTTCTCCCGGTTGCGCAAAGGTAGCGGTGAGGGGGCGTAAATCGCCCGTAAATAACCCAATACTATCGACGGTGGGAATCGCGGCTAACCCCCGGCCTTGCGCTTGCGTTTTGTAGGTACTCGTCATGCGACCCAGGCGGTAGTTCATCGAGCGACTAGAATCCACCACTTCAACGCGATCGAGTTTTTGCAACTCGGTGCGCACGATCGCTAAATCTTTGCCCAAAGACGGATCCAGTCCAATTTGTAGCTTGAGATTGGCAGGCAGTCCTCGGACACGTTCTCGTAACAATGTTCCCGGTGTCAGGTCTGCCAGCTTGCCCGATTTGAGCTTGCCCGTTCCCGTTAATTTACTCCGCCCCGTTTGTTCGATTTGCCCGATTTCTTTCCCCGTGCGATCGACGGCTGTAAACACGGTGCCTGCCTGGTTTGCGTTTAAGCTTAGGGACGAAATGCCACCCAACCAGTAGCGAATTTGACCATCGGCTGTCACAGCTTGCACAACCGCTTCCGCAAACGGCGTAGACGGCGGAACAAAGTACACGGGTTTTTGACTATTACTCTCCGGATTAGCCGCATAAATTGGGTCTTGACCACCGCTGGTCATCGCTCTCGTACTTCGTGCTAGATTCACAAATACAGTGCCGACTGATTCATCTACAGACTGTTGCCATAAGTAACGAGTCAGCAAATAAGTAAATGGCCCCGCAAAGAAGGACGCATTGTCAAAGGGCGCATCAGCAGCTTCCTGATCGTAATTAGCCGAACCGATCGCGACTCCTTTGGCAATCCCTTTTTGGCGCAGCGTATTGAATTGGTCCTCCGACAAGTTCAATTTCTGCCGCCACCGTTCCTGATACTCCAGTTCGACAGCACCGGGATCGGCACTACTGCCACCCAACCGCGATGGTACAGCTCGCAGTTGCAAGTTACCACGGGTGCCGCCCCCGGAATGACAACTATCAAGCACCAACGTGACATTATCTGTTTGCAATGCCTGAGTCAGTAAAAATAAGGTGCGTCCCATAATGTCCTGCACCTGATCGGGATTATTTGTGGTGCGATCGAAAGGCACCATTGTCCCATTGACGCGATTGACATTGGGCACCGATTCTTTCTTCCCATTCTTATTCACAATCAACTCCGACAAGGGCTTCGGATCACGAATCAGTGATCCATGCCCGGAGAAGTGAAATACAACTACATCTCCTGATTTTGCCTGGTTAATCAAATGAGTCTCGAAGGCTTCTAAAATATTCTGCCGAGTCGGTTTCAGCAATGAGTCATCACTCACAATCAGAATGTCTTTCGGATTAAATCCATACCGATGCACTAGCAACTCTCGCTGTAGTTCCACATCGGTTAAACAGCCTCTGAGCTTAGCAATGCCATCCGGATAGTTGTTAATCCCTACCAGCAATGCCAGTTTCCGATTCGTACTTTGAGCCAGGACTTGACCATAGCGATTGCCCTGCTGCAAAATATCAAGTTGACTGAGGCCAAGGGTGGCCAGTGTCGATCCGGCAAATTGCAGAAAATGGCGACGGTTCATTGCAGACATATCAGATTTTCCCTATCGTAATCATTGCAGTTACCTGGTTTTCACCCTGAACAAGCTCTCTGTAATCCATACCATATCCCTCGCCGCTGCGGAAGGTTATGCAGTTGCCTGATTTGGCTAACAGCTAACAACTAACGGCTAAAGACTATTGCCAATGAGGATGAACGGTGCCCAGTAGTAGGGATGGGCGAAGGTCGCCGACCCTAGCTGGAGCGTGCGGACTCCCGGCTCAACGGTGACCGGAATATCCGATCGCGCCGGGGCATCTTTCGCCGTCAGTTTGCTGGTGATCAAATCCTGCTGCACTTTCTGCAACGCTTCGGCTTTGGTCATGCCTGCTGCCAGATGTTTGTAGAATTGCTGCATCATCAGACTTGTACTGGCATCATTCACGTTCCAGAGCGATGCCATCACCGACTTCACTTCATTTTTCAAGAAGAAGTAGCTGATGCCAGGAATTTCCATGCCATCCGTGGCGCGATCGCCCACCGCTGTTTCGCAGGCCGAGAGGACGACCAGATGAATGTTACCCAGGCCGTAGTTACCCAGTTGATCGATCAGTTCAGTGGTCAGGTTGCGACCGCTGCCGGGAACCAGATAGGAATCCTCCACACGACCGGGTTTGAAAGCCCCATGCGTCGCGAGATGCAGAATTCGGTAGGTACCTTTTTCCAGGCTGGTTTTCAAGGCTTCGTAGTCAAAGGTGCGATCGAGAAATTTGCTGCCAGGATAGATGCCCTGGCGGTCAGCAGTCTGACTGCGGGTAATCGCATCCAGTTCGGCGGGGACATTGGGCAGCGGACTTTGATTGGGGAAGGTGGCAGCACCCATCGCCAGCAGCATCGGGGTTTGTTCGGTAGGTCTGGGTGTGCGGGTGGTGGTGTCGGTCTGACTGGCGGCGGTAATGGTGCTGAGGGTGAAACGTTGAATCAAGTATTGTTGCCCGTCGTAGAGGGCGGCCAGAGGAATGTAGCGAGTGGTGCTATCAGGGGCAAAGACGAGATGTTTGATGTTCGAGTTTTTGAGTTCAGCTTCTAGTGGTTTAATCAGCCAGGTATAAAGTTGCTGACTGGTCGCTTGCACGGTTTTCAAATCGGCTTTAGGTCTACCGCCAATCGTGGTTTCGCCCAACTGTTGCCGCAAGGTTTGAATCGTCTTGAAGAGTTGCTGGGCACTCACTTGCGTTTCAAATGGACGGAACACTACACCACTTTTACCCGCTTGGAATGCGACCAAAAATTGAATTTTGTCTTTGAGCACGAGCGGGTAGATCAAGACTGTCCCCGGTTGCGCATTCACAATGCGGCGGGCTTCCTTATTCAGTTCTTCAGGCGTGAGGGTGCTGGATTCGGTTGCGAAGTGTTTTGCCAAGATAGCGCGTTGTTGGTTGAGTTCTTGTCTCACCGCTGTATCCAGGACATCCCGTTGTTGCAGAAGTCGCTCACGGTCGGGACAATTCGTTTGCTGACACTGAGCTAACTTCTGGGTGAAGTTGCCTACCGTTGTGAACTGATCCAGGATTTGCTTCAATGCTGCTTCTTCGACCTTAGCCAAACTAATCCCCGCACTCTGAATCCCCGCATCACGGGTAAACTCTCGCAGTTCTTGCAGTTTCAACAATTCCAAGACAGCTTGCGCTTCTGATAACCGTCCCTGTTGAATGAGGAGATCGGCGAGGGCGCGATAAGTCCCCGCAACGGTTTGAGTATAGGAAGCTTGCAGGTCGCGGGGAAGGGGGCGGAGATCACCCCGAATGCTTTCGCTGACATTGACCGATTGCTTGTAGAAAACAATGGCTAAGTCGGTTTGCTGTTGCTTCTGGAGTGACTCCCCAATGTTGCT
>JAIXVO010000265.1 GCA_027482985.1 Cyanobacteriota bacterium | reverse complement strand
TGACTCCTGTCTCCTGACTCCTGTCTCCTATTTCCAAGGCTTTCTTATCCCACTACTTCATTCATTTCCACCATGCTAAAAGCGATTCTGGGCGATCCGAACACTCGCAAACTGAAAAAATACCAACCGATCGTGACCGAAGTGAGGCTGTTTGAAGAGCAGATTCAAGCCTTGCCAGATCACGAGTTGCAAAACAAAACGATCGAATTTAAACAACGACTGGAAAAAGGCGAAACGCTCAACGACCTGTTACCCGAAGCCTTCGCAGTCGTCCGGGAAGCAGGGCGGCGGGTGTTGGGAATGCGGCACTTTGATGTGCAAGTCCTGGGCGGCATGATCCTGCACGAAGGCCAAATTGCGGAGATGCGTACCGGGGAAGGAAAAACCCTGGTGGCGACGCTGCCCTCCTATCTGAATGCCCTGACGGGTAAAGGGGTGCACGTGATCACGGTGAACGATTACCTGGCACGGCGGGATGCGGAATGGATGGGCCAGGTGCATCGCTTCCTGGGGCTGACAGTGGGACTGATTCAATCCACGATGACCCCGGCTGAACGGAAAAAGAACTACGACTGCGACATTACCTACGGGACGAATAGTGAGCTGGGCTTCGATTATTTGCGGGACAACATGGCCACGTCGATGGCGGATGTGGTACAGCGGCCCTTCAACTTCTGCATCATCGACGAAGTGGATTCGGTGCTGATTGATGAAGCCCGCACACCGCTGATTATTTCGGGGCAGGTGGAGCGACCCAGTGAGAAGTATCTGCAGGCGGCGGAAATTGCCCGATCGCTGAACAAAGATGACCACTACGAGGTCGATGAGAAGCAACGCAACATTTTGCTGACGGATGAAGGCTTCATTCAGGCAGAAGAGTTGTTGGGCGTGACGGATTTGTTTGACCCGAAAGATCCCTGGGCGCACTATGTGTTCAATGCGATCAAGGCGAAAGAACTGTTCACCCTGGATGTGAATTACATTGTCCGCAATGACGAAATCGTGATTGTGGATGAGTTTACGGGGCGGGTGATGCCCGGTCGCCGCTGGAGTGATGGACTGCACCAGGCGATCGAGGCCAAAGAGAATGTCGAGATCCAACCAGAAACCCAAACGCTGGCGACGATTACCTACCAAAACTTCTTCCTGATTTATCCCAAATTGGGCGGCATGACGGGGACTGCCAAGACGGAAGAAGCGGAATTTGGCAAGATCTACAACCTGGAAGTGACCACCATTCCCACCAACCGCAGCAATATTCGGCAGGATTTGTCCGATGTGGTCTATAAAACGGAAGAGGCTAAGTGGCAGGCGATCGCGGTGGAATGTGCCGAAATGCACCAGCAAGGCCGTCCGGTGTTAGTTGGCACCACCAGCGTCGAGAAATCGGAAGTCTTGGCGCGGTTGCTGGCGGAGTTGAAAATTCCCCATAATCTGCTCAACGCGAAGCCCGAAAACGTGGAACGGGAATCGGAAATTGTGGCACAAGCCGGACGCAAAGGCGCGGTGACGATCGCCACCAACATGGCCGGTCGGGGGACGGACATCATTCTGGGCGGGAACGCGGACTACATGGCGCGGCTGAAGGTGCGGGAATACTTCATGCCCCGCATCGTGATGCCGGAAGATGATGACTTCGGGATCGTGGACTTTGCCCTCCCTGGCGATAAGAAATCTGGTGGACAGGGTTTTGGCGCTGGCAAACAAGGTAAATCCTGGAAAGCCTCACCCCAGATTTTCCCCACCGATTTGGCGAAAACCACCGAGAAGCAACTGAAAGAAGCGGTTGATTTTGCGGTGAAGCAATACGGGGAGCGATCGCTGTCGGAATTGGAAGCGGAAGATAAAGTCGCCGTCGCCTCCGAAAAAGCACCCACCGAAGATCTGGTGATTCAAAAACTCCGGGCTGTCTACAACCAAATTAAGGATGAATACGAAGCCTTTACCAAAGCCGAACATGATGAAGTCGTGGCGCTGGGTGGCTTGCATGTAATCGGCACCGAGCGGCACGAGTCGCGGCGGATTGATAACCAGTTACGCGGACGAGCAGCGCGGCAGGGCGACCCCGGTTCCACCAAGTTCTTCCTCAGCTTGCAAGACAACCTGCTGCGGATTTTCGGTGGCGATCGCGTGGCGGGCTTGATGAATGCCTTCCGTGTCGAGGAAGATATGCCGATTGAATCCGGGATGCTGACGCGATCGCTGGAAGGGGCGCAGAAGAAGGTCGAAACCTACTACTACGACATTCGGAAGCAGGTGTTTGAGTACGATGAAGTGATGAACAAGCAACGTCGTGCCATCTATGCCGAACGCCGCCGCGTCTTGGAAGGGGAAGACCTGAAGGAACAGGTGATCAAGTACGCGGAACAAACGATGGATGACATTGTGAATGCCTTCATCGACCCCGAACTCCCCTCCGAAGAATGGCAACTGGATAAATTGACCGCCAAGGTCAAAGAGTTCGTGTACCTGCTGAATGACCTGGAACCCAACCAACTGGAAGACCTGACGGTGGGCGAAATTAAGTCCTTCTTGTATGAGCAGGTGCGGATTGCCTACGACCTGAAGGAAGCCCAAATCGACCAGATCCAGGCCGGACTGATGCGGCAGGCGGAACGGTTCTTCATCCTGCAACAGATCGACACCCTCTGGCGCGAACATTTGCAACAGATGGATGGTCTGCGGGAATCGGTCGGGCTACGGGGCTACGGGCAGAAAGATCCTTTGATCGAATACAAGAGCGAAGGGTTTGAATTGTTCCTGGAAATGATGACCGACATTCGCCGAAATGTGGTCTATTCGCTCTTCCAATTCCAGCCCCAAGTCCAACCCACCGCCACTGCCCCCTCCGAAGCCGTCTAAACCTAACCCTTCGGTTCATCCCATTAACCCCGTGGAGACGTTCCACCGGAACGTCTCTACAACAATTTTGGGGGATGTGCGATCGCTCAATTCCCCGTCTCTTTCCACGCCATTAACCCCGTAGAGACGTTCCACCGGAACGTCTCTACACAATTTGGGGTGATGTGCGATTTGGGGGGAATTGATTAAGAGGGGGGACGGTTGGTGTAATCGCTGGTCATTAACCCCGATCGGCTGGAGCGGCGGGTATAGTTCTTCAACATATAGCCCAGATCCTCTGGCATGAGGGAGGCGGCGAGAGCGTCGGTGGTGCTGATTAAGCCGCTTTCATGCAGGTCAAACAGACATTGATTCATCGTCTGGCTGTTATCGACCCCTTCCTCCAGGAGTTGGTAGATCTCGTCGTAGCAGCCTTTCAACAAATAATCGCGAATCGTTTCCGTGTTCATCATGATTTCCAACGCCGCTGTCCGTCCACCTTGTAGCGTCGGCACGAGGGACTGGAAAATCACTGCTTTCAAAGCATCCACAATTTGGAATCGCACCGTCTCCTGTTCTTCCGGCATGTAGAAGTTGAGCAACCGCTTGAAGGCATTCACCGCCCCTTTTGTGTGCAATGTGCCCAATACTAAGTGTCCCGTTAACGAGGCGCGAATCGCCGTATCCACCGTCTCGCGATCGCGTAACTCCCCAATCAAAATAATGTCGGGATCTTGGCGAAGAGCGGCCCGCAGTGCATCCTTAAACTCCTGCGTATGCAGCCCCACTTCCCGTTGAGTAAATAACGACTCCTGGGAGGTATGCACATATTCGATCGGGTCTTCAATCGTCACGACCTTCCGGGCAAAGCTCTCATTCACATGCCGCAACATCGCCGCCAGCGAAGTCGATTTCCCAGAGTTGACCGCCCCCGTAATAATCACCAAGCCCTGCCGTTCTTCCGCCAGATAGCCTAACGCCGCAGGCAGCGCCAGCTTTTCCAGCGTCGGGACTTCCAGCGAAATTAACCGCAACACCATCGCGCCGCCCATAATCGACTGGGCACAGTTCACCCGACACCGCACCAAGCCTTCGTACAAAACCGCCGTATCCAGTTCCTGCTGTTCGCGAAACTGCACCTGTTGGCTGGGGGTCAACACTTCTTGCAAAAAGTCGTCAAACTGAGCTGCGGTGATTTTGCCATAGGAAGGCTGGGTTACCATCCGTCCTTGAATCCGAAAACGCGGCGGATCACCCACCTGCAAGTGAATATCGGAAGCGGACTGCTTAAAGGCATCTTCCACCATACCAAACACCGATCCCCGCCGTTGCATTTCCTCACTCGGCCCATCCAGCACGATGCCATTCAGACTCATCGCCTCGGTGCCCTGGGAAGTCGGCCCACAGTTAATCCGGGCTTTCATGAAGCCATGAATGCGCACATCTGCATCCAGTTTGTGATGCGTCTGGTAGTGTTGCAGTTGTTGGGGAGACAGCACTTCTTGCAGATAGTGGCGAAACGCTTCCACCGACAGCGCCGCAAAATGCTCTTGGGGCAGCAATTTTCCTGCCATCCGGTAAAATGGCGGTCGCCCCGCTTGCAGGTAGGCGGCGGTGGCACCGCGATCGCAAGCATCCTGAATGATCAACCGGATCGACGCGGGCACCTGAAGCGGAGGGTTGGGAGAAACTTGGGTCGCAGTCATAGGGGTATCAGGAAATGGAGGAACCAACGCAATGTAACGATGCCACCAGAAACTGGGGATAAGTTAATTATTGACCGAAGCTGAACACATCGCTGCAAGTCGATTGTGCCCTCGATCCAGACCAAACTGATGTTTCTAGGATAAAGAGTTTCATTGCAATTGACTGCTTACAATTCGGTAGTTTGTGATTTTCTTAAAATTTTCTTTCAGGTCAGCCCTTTTGCCACCCGTGCTCTCAAGTGCCCGTCTACCTCGATCAGCACTGGCGTAACTGACCTTCACTGCCGCTCCAGACATTGTTCTCTCCCAGCTGCCATTCAGAGCCACCAACGTTACCAGTAAACACCCCGATACCCACGTCGCCACCGCAGTAAGGGATAATTACAATATTTGTAACGCAAGATGGCAAATCTGATTTTGGTCACGGGCGCAACGCGATCGGGCAAAAGCGAATGGGCCGAAAATTTAGCGGTGCAATCCGGTTTAGCGGTAGTTTATGTGGCCACAGCCGCCCTTGATCCCACCGATCGCGAGTGGCAAGCCAGAATTCTCCAGCATCAACAGCGCCGTCCGCCCACCTGGATCACTCAACAGGTGCCCCATGACCTCGCAATCGCGATCGCCCAGAGCAGCCCAGAGCAATGCCTCCTGATCGACTCGCTAGGCACCTGGTTAGCCAATTTTTTGGAAACCGACGATCGCACGTGGGCGGGCATCGTCCAGGACTTACTCACCGCCATCACACACAGTCCCAGCCACCTGATTCTGGTTGCCGAAGAAACTGGGTGGGGCGTGGTGCCGGCCTATCCCCTGGGGCGCACCTTCCGCGATCGCTTGGGACAGCTGACCCGCACCCTGGCCGCGATCGCCAACCCCGCCTACCTGGTCGTCGCAGGGTATGCCCTCAACTTGCAACAACTGGGGCAACCCGTTCCCGCAAGGCTGGACTCGTGCCAGTCATGACGCTGGGACAGTTCATCTCAACTCGGTGCTTGCTCGGTCAATCTAGTTGAGAACTTGTAGCATGAAACAAGACCGCGATCGTCTACCTGCCGACCACCCACCCTCTGACTTCAGCGATAAACCTAGTTGTCTCTTAAGAAAGGCGGAGGGAAGTTCGGATTCTCGCTAAATTGCCTATAGGGTTATCTCATTCGCTGTCGTCAGCTCCATTCACCTTCTCGCAGTATTGCTGCCCTTTCTGCTATGGCATCCGCACAACAAGTTCGACAATATCTCGCTTACTGGTTTCAGCTAGGCAAAGGAGTGGTCACGCACGGTGGACGGGAAACCTTATTGCCGCGTCCGGTGATTCAGGGCAACCGTTACAGCCCCGCCTTTGAAGCGATTTGGGAAAAAATCAGTACGCCCCAGGCGGGTGACTGTTACTTGGAAGGCACGGCGCAAACCATTGCCGAACTCCTGACCCCCGCCTGGGAAATTAATCCCTGTGCCCGTTGTTCTATGCCAGTGCCCTTGCATAGCCCCGGCTTACCGCCAGTGTTGGAATGTCCCTGCGCGGATCTGTCCGACTGGCCCAATACCAATGTGCCGCCACCACGAGCACCCGTGGATACGTCAAATCAACTCTTGCAGATTCGCGATCGCCTGCGCCAATCCGCTCACCACCCAGACCACAACTAGCGGCGATCGCTTGGCCTAAACGACGGGGGCGAGGGTGGCAGAACGGGGAATTTCCACCGTCCAAAAGTCACTGGCGAGTTCAGTATTAGGAAAGATGGCGCGGGCTTCTAGCAATAAATCCTTCACTTCGATGGGATTGCCAGGGGCATAACGCGGACTGAAATGGGTCATGATCAGTTTCTTCGCCTGCGCCCCCAGAGCTACCTGCGCAGCCATCGTGGAAGTTGAGTGTAAGCGCTGATAAGCCATCTCCGCATCTTGATGGGCAAAAGTCGCTTCATGGATCAGGATATCGGCCTCAGTTGCCAGTTCCACAGCGGCATCGCAGTAGACTGTGTCAGTGCAATACACGAACTTGCGTCCCACCTGATCGGCTCCACACAGGTCACGCCCATGAATCCGCCGCCCATCGGGTAAGGTGATGGTTTCCCCTCGCTTCAACTGACCGTAGACTGGCCCCGAGGGAATCCCCAGCGCGATCGCCCGTTCGACATTGAACTGTCCCGGTCGGTCTTTTTCCACCACTCGATAGCCATACGCGGGGACACGGTGCTTCAAGAGCTGACAACTGACCGTAAATTCGTCATCCTCAAACACCACACCTGGCCTCACAGTATGTACTTTCACCGGATAGGAAAAGTGGGTTTGGGAGTAGCGCCGACAGGCTTTGAGGTAGTCTTCCAAATCCGGTGGCCCGTAGATATCAATCCGCGAGGGATTCCCCGCCAAGCCACAACTTGCC
>JAIXVO010000536.1 GCA_027482985.1 Cyanobacteriota bacterium | reverse complement strand
CACGATCGAATTCACGACGGATTTGGCGGCGGGGGTGCAACATGGGCAAGTGCTATTTATTGCCGTGGGAACGCCTGCCTTACCCACGGGAGAAAGTGACACCCGATACGTGGAAGCAGTAGCTCGCGGCATTGGCTCCCATCTCAATGGGGAGTACAAAGTCATCGTGAATAAATCCACCGTGCCAATTGGGTCTGGTGATTGGGTACGCATGCTGGTGCTAGATGGTTACGCCGAACGCTTAGCCACCGTGGCTGTGCCCGTAACAGCGGGGGGGGGGATAGATATTGTGGCAACGGCCACCAGCCTCACCAAAGAACCGGAGTTTGATGTCGTCAGTAATCCGGAGTTTTTGCGGGAAGGTTCCGCCGTGTACGACACCTTCAATCCCGATCGCATCGTCTTAGGCAGCAACAGTCAGCAGGCGATCGCCTTGATGCAGGAACTCTATCAACCCATCATTACCAATCAGGCAGCGGCGAATCCCCAGGCGGCAGCAGTGCCCGTGGTGGTGACGGATTTGAATTCGGCGGAAATGATCAAGTACGCAGCGAACGCGTTTCTGGCGACCAAGATTAGTTTCATTAATGAAGTGGCGAATATTTGCGATCGCGTCGGTGCTGATGTGGTGGAAGTCGCGCGGGGCATTGGGTTAGACTCGCGCATTGGTGGCAAGTTTTTGCAGGCGGGCATCGGTTGGGGGGGGTCTTGTTTCCCCAAAGATGTGGCCGCATTGATTCATACTGCGGATGATTATGGGTATGAAGCCCAACTGCTGAAGGCGGCAGTAGCAGTCAACCAGCGGCAACGCTTGATTGTGGTGGAAAAACTGCAACAGACGTTGAAAATTTTGAAGGGCAAAACCGTCGGCTTACTGGGGTTGACCTTTAAACCCGATACAGATGACTTACGGGATGCGCCCGCGTTACAGATCATTGAGCAGTTGTTCCGGTTGGGTACTAAGATCAAAGCCTACGACCCGATTATTTCCCAGACGGGGATGCGCCACGGCTTATCGAATGTGATTGTGGAAACTGATCCGGAGCGCTTGGCGGATGGGTGCGATGCGTTAGTAGTCGTGACGGATTGGAAAGAGTTTCAAACCCTCGATTACGCCAAGATGGGACACCTGATGCACTCCCGTATCTTGATTGATGGGCGAAATTTCTTGGATCAAGCGACGTTGGAGGCGATCGGCTTCCGGTACGTCGGGGTCGGTCGGTAAGACTGCCGCTGCATGAACAAGCTACCTATGGCGATGGGTCACGTGGCAGAGGCGCGTCAAATTGGCCGACTCAGTAACGTGACCAACGTGACAGGATTCAAGGGTGCCCAGCGGGTCAGGTTGGCAATGGGGAGCGATCGCGACAGGTGGACTTGCAGCAGGTGATGGTGCCAGCGTGACTGTTGGGTAGGAGCTTGGAGCCAGGTTAGGGTTGTCGTCAGATGGTCGAGGGTCGCCAACGCCAGCACGATGCGGCCATCCAAATTTAAGCGATCGCCACACAGCGTCAAAATTTCGGCAATCTGCCCCCCGCTCCCCCCAATAAAGATGCGATCGGGAGGAGGGAGCGATCGCAGGGCATCCGGGGCTGATCCAGACACCGCTTGCACGTTGGCGACCTGAAACCGCTGGCAATTTTGTTGAATTAAGGCAATCCCGATCGCTGTTTTTTCGATCGCGTACACGCTAGCCGTCGGGCACAGTCGCGCCATCTCCACCGAGACAGACCCCGTGCCTGCACCAATGTCCCAGATGGTCTGTCCCGGTTGCAGGGCTAATTCGGCTAGGGCTAAGGTTCTGACTTCGCGCTTGGTCATCAAGCCGGGGCGATCGGGAAAGCTGAGGAAAGCGTGATCGGGAATGCCGATGACAGGCAGGGTGGCCAGATCGATCGCGCTGTGAGCCTCTAACCGCTGCCACACAACGACATTTAACGGCGCAAAAGTTTGTTGTGCCAATGTTGCTAACTGCGATCGCTCACTGGTCGTGGTTACAACGCGTTCATCCGCACCCCCCAGGTTCTCGCAGACCCAGATTTGATAAGTCGTGGGTAATTCCAATGCCAGTAGCAGTTGGGCGATCGCGGCAGGAGTGTGGGTCGGGTCAGTCAGCACTGCCAGCGTTGGGGTGCCCTGTTGCAAAGCGGTGATCAACTCATCCAGAGATCGCCCGTGGGCGCTGATCAGTTTGGCCTCCTGCCAGGGAATTTTGGCGCGACTAAAGGCCAGTTGAATCGAACTGACGTGGGGATGAAAGGTCAGTTGTTCCGCCGGAAATGACTGCAATAAGAGTCGTCCTAAGCCAAAAAGTAAAGGATCGCCGGAGGTCAGCACCACGACGAGCGGTGATGGCTGGCAGGCAACATGGGCTTTAATCTGGGCGATCGCGCCATGCAAATCACCACACACCACGCGCTCTGCGGCTACGGCTGGAAAATAACTGAGTTGCCGCTCACTCCCCACCAGTAACGTGGCGGCAGCAAGTAAGGCTTGACTCGCGGCAGTGAGGTCACGCTCCCCGGCTAATCCCACCCCGACGACATGAATGCAGGACATGGTTCAACCACCCTGTTCCCAGGCCAGCACCAGGAGGGCATTGATGATCGCGGCAGCGACAGGCGATCCCCCCTTGCGTCCCTCCACCCGAATTTGCGGCAGATCGGTTTGGGTTAGCGCTAGTTTCGACTCCACCACGGCAATAAACCCCACAGGTGCCCCAATCACCAACGCCGGACGCGGTTCAGCCGGCGATCGCCCTTGCACCCAGGCACACAGAGCCAGTAACGCGGTGGGGGCATTGCCAATCGCATAAATCGCTTCTGGGTACTGTGCCAAACAAGCCAAGAGTCCCGTTTCGGTGCGAGTTTGCCCTGGTGCTGCGACGGTTGCCTGATCAATCGCACTGATCACCGGATTCCGAAACGTCTGAGCCACGACGCTGAGGATGCCCTGTTTCACCATGTTGACATCGGTCACAATCGGCACCCCTTGCTGGAGTGCTCGGATTGCGCCCGCGATCGCCCCCGGACTGAAGCGTAACAAGTCCCGAAACTCAAAATCGGCAGTACTGTGAATCACCCGTCGCGCGATCGCATACTCGGCAGGAGAGAAGCCATGCGCCCCAATTTCCTGATCAATCACCGCAAAACTCTGCACCATAATGGGATGCGCTGCCCAGGTGCGCGGTTCGATGTCACGAGGAGGCTGGGTCAAAATTCAAACACCGCCCAATCCGGTTCCCGGTAGTAGCGAGTCATATCATCAAATTTGCGCAACTCGGCGCGGGTGACGGAATACAACTGGGGTTCTTGATCCAACCACTGTTGATTCAACTCAATAAAGAATTCTCCCAGTTTGAGCCGTTGCTCCTCGCTGGGAGCCGTCCCAAAGTAGCCGAGGGTAATGTGGGGGGTGAAATAGTATTGCTGCTCAATGCCCAACCCCATCAAATCGGAATTTTGGTAGATGGTGCGGCGGAACTTGAGGATGCGATCGTAGGAATATTCATCGGTCGGAGCGAGACAAATGGCGATCGCTCGTGTCATCACCATAAAGCCGAGAGCTTGGAACAGAATCGGCTTTTGTTCGTGAATCGGGGCACAGACTTGAAAGATTTGGTGCAGGCGATCGCGCAAGTTCGGCTCAAAATTCGGGTCTGCGGCGGCATGCCGATAGGCGCTATCCCAAATTAAATCGGCCAGGGTAACGTGCAAGCTGGAGGGCGGCAGCAAGGCAAACAAATCACGACCCAGGTGATCCACCAGTTGCTTCTGAACTTGTTCCAGCGCCGAGAATAAAGGTTGATTGGCGGCATCGTCGTCCGCTCCGGGGGGCGTGATGATGGTGTAGCCGGGAAAGGGGACGGCCTTCAAGCCAGCGGTGGAGTCCAGCTCATATTTGGGGGATTCCTGAATATGTTGTACCTGCGTGCGATACGTCTCCGGCAATGTCATCCGCATTGCGCGATTCAGGTAAGTCTGAAAGTTCTCGTCCAAGCTCAAATACCTCTTAGGTAGATTAATTCATTCTATGCCCGCGACCGGATGTTTAGGCGATGCGCATCTTCACACCATAACAAATTGGGGATCAAGCCTTATAGTGGAGCATTTACCGATCCCCGTCGTAAAATTGCTGTCTTCAGTCTGCCAGGATCTGTCACCCTCTACAATGGCTGCAAGCGAGCAATTTGCTGGGGCAGGCAGGAGGCGTAATGCCAATTTATTTATTTTGGGGCAGTGATGACTTCGCGATCGCCCAGGCGACAGCGGCACTCCGCACCCAGGTGCTCAATTCCGACTGGGAAAGTTTTAATTTCGACAAAATCACCGCCGACCAGCCAGAAGCTCTGACGCAAGCCTTGAACCAGGCAATGACACCACCGTTTGGCGCGGGAGGCAGGTTGGTATGGTTGGTCAATGCCACCGTT
This sequence comes from Cyanobacteriota bacterium, assembly GCA_027482985.1. Classification (GTDB taxonomy): domain Bacteria; phylum Cyanobacteriota; class Cyanobacteriia; order Leptolyngbyales; family Leptolyngbyaceae; genus JSC-12. The sequence goes on along the minus strand of JAIXVO010000536.1, from coordinate 2,037 downwards.
TGCCAGCGCTGCCCAGAGGAGCAATTAACCGAGTTAGAACGCACGCTACCCGTTTTGCCCGACACGACCACGCTCCTGTTCACCACCAGCAGCAAGCCCGACAGTCGGCTCAAGTCCACCAAGTTGCTGCAAAAGTATGCTGAGGTGCGGGATTTTTCGCTGATCGACCCCTGGAAAACGGATCTGATTGCCCAAAAAGTCCAGCAAACTGCCCAAACCGCTGGCGTTAAACTGACTCCAGACGCGATCACGGTGTTGGTGGAGGCGATCGGCAGTGATACCCGCCGCTTACATACCGAACTGGAAAAACTGCGGTTGTATGCGGGTGCGACCCAGCGATCGCTGACTGCCGAGGATGTAGCGAATCTGGTCATGGCGACGACCCAGAGTTCGTTCAAATTAGGGACAGCGATTCGCACTGGGCAGACCGGGGAAGCCCTGGAACTAGTGGCTGAGTTATTGCGTCAGAATGAGCCTGCACTACGGATTGTCAGCAGTTTGGTGGGGCAGTTTCGCACCTGGTTGTGGATTAAGGTGATGCTGGAGGCGGGGGAACGGGATGAGACGGCGATCGCCCAGGCAGCGGAAATTGGCAATCCCAAACGGCTGTATTTTCTGAAGCCGGAAGTGCGTAGCCTATCTTTAAATTCGCTGTTGCAAACTTTACCACTTCTGCTAGAGTTGGAAGCCAGTTTGAAGCGGGGTGCCGATGATTTGATCAGTCTCCAGACCAAAGTGGTGGAATTGTGTGAAGTGTGCCGTAACAACTCCGGATTTCCTGGAACTTATCACCCTTAAAATAATTCACAACTTGTATGACCTTTGATGTGCTATTTCGATCAGCATCAGATACGCAACCATGATTAAAACTTCTTCTGTTTGGTTTTCCCGGTTTCCCTCTGTTCGTCGCGTCACCCTGTTGCCGATGATGGGCATGCTCTCGGCACTCAGTTTAGGGGCGAGTCTGCTGCTGTCTGACATCGCTCACGCCCAAACCCCGGCGGACATGGCCCTTTATACCAACATCGCCCGCCAAATTGAGCGCCAACGGCTACAAGACTATGCCGAAGTCAAACAATTGATGGGCGGCAATGTCCCGGATAGTGTCTGTACGCAAGGCAACTTACCGCAACCCGTCAAGCGCATCTGCGATCGCTTCGATGCCACCTCCCGCGACATCATCACCCGCAACGGCATGACGATCGGCAAATTCAACGAAATTACCCGCTACTGCCAGCAACCTTCGAAGCCGAAGGAATGTCCTCGGTAGCCGGGAAAGGCAGAAGGCAGGAGGCAGGAGGTAGGAGAGGCTAGCCTGGTAGCCTGGTTGCCACGCCCCTTCACGCCTGCAGATGACCTTGGTTATTTTGGCGTTGCTGAATAGCAGGATGAATTGCCCTCATCCCCAACCCTTCTCCCCAGGGAGAGGGTGAGGGTGAGGGCGGATCGGATGGCTTCATTCCCGAATTCAGCAACGCCGTTATGTTTAATGCCCTCTGCCCCCTGCCCCCTGCCCTCTGCCTTCACTCTTTCTCAAGGAGACTGCGGAAAGGGGCGGTTATTCGATACCTTTAAAGCAGACAACTTTCTTGGATTGAACCGTTATGCCTCCCCGTTGGTCTCGTAAGCCCGATCGCGCTGATCCCGATTTTCGCCGTCTCGATGACCGCATGACTTTTGCCACCCATGTCGCTGGCTTTGCCGCAGTGAATTCTGGCCTCTGGTTTTTCCGCGTGTTGGGTGAGCGCACGTCCGAGGCGAGTGTGCCCGGTGGGTTGCCCTTTACGCCTTGGATTACGACGATCTGGGCGGCAGTATTGGTGGCGCATGCGCTCTATGTGTTTGCGATCGCCAACTATGCGCCCCCGGCACCTGCGACAGCCAGTCAGGGTGGGAAAGGGTTCGGTTCCAGTACGCAGAAGTAACGCCGCATTGAGGGTAATCCCATGGCAAGTACCAGTTCCAGCCGCGCGATCGAGTCACTCGCTGCCGAAATCGGCCAAAACGTTTACATTGATGTTGCCAAATGGCATCTCT
>JAIXVO010000472.1 GCA_027482985.1 Cyanobacteriota bacterium | reverse complement strand
TTGTGCCGCCAATGGCAAAGAAGGCTTAGCACTCGCTCAAACCCAAACACCAGACTTGATTATTTGCGACATTATGATGCCCTTAATGCATGGCTACGATGTCCTCTCTAACCTGAGAGCAGCAGACAACACCTCAATTATTCCCTTCATTTTTCTGACCGCGAAAGCCGATAAACTCAACTTGCGAATTGGCATGAATTTAGGTGCTGATGATTATTTGACGAAGCCCTTCACCCATTCCGAATTGATTTTTGCCGTCAAATCTCGGTTAGAACGGCAGGCTGGAGTGAATCAGCATTATCACCAGCAGCTACAAGCATTGCGCACCGGAATTTCGACGACATTACCGCAAGAATTGATTTCACCCGTAACTGGGTTAGTGGGGTTATCCGAGTATTTGACCAGCAAGTATGACTCCATTTCAACGCATGAATTGCTGGAAATCGCGCAACTGATCAATCGGTCTGCCTGGCGCTTCGATCGCGTCGTGCAAAACACGTTACTTTACACGCGGCTGGCCTTAGCCGAACATCCCGAACAACTGGCAGAAGCCCAAGACTTCTGTGATTACTCCCTCCTCACTGTTAAAGATAGTGCGCTGAAAGCGGCGCAAGCAAACCAGCGAGAAGCCGATTTACGACTGCAACTGGAAGATATCCCGGTGCAAATCTCCATGAAAAATTTGCAGAAAATCGTGGAGGAATTAGTCGATAATGCCTGCAAATTTTCTCAGATTGGCGCTCCGATCGCGGTCATCACCCAAGCACGAGAACACACCTTTTGTCTTCAGGTGCGCGATCAGGGCTGTGGGCTGAAGCCGGATCAAATTGCCAGCATTGGAGCCTATCAAAAATTTGAGCACCCGTTTGCCAGTGGATCGGGGTTAGGGTTAGCGATCGTGCAGCAACTCACGACCCTCTGCCGGGGTGAACTCACCATCGACAGTCCCCTCGGTCAAGGCACCGTGGTCGAAGTGCAGCTGCCTCTGCTCGCGCCCAACATGATGCCCGTTTAAGCCCTGTTCCGGTTGATATTACTGGAGGACGGTGGGCAGACGTAAGGTGCCCAGATCGAACACACCCACCGTCCCAGGCGGAATTTCAAATTGCAGTGTGGCCGCTGGATTTTCCAGGAAGCGCACTTCGTAACGACCCGGCGCAAATCCCGACACGCCAAACCGCCCCACCCGATTGGTGAACAAAGTCAGGGGTGGGAGTTTGGGATCAGTGAGCGATCGCACCTCGCCCGCCTTCAGCATGACGGGTGCCCCCTTCGCATCGACCAACGTGCCGCGAATGAACACGACTGCCGCCGTCCCCACTTCAATCAACGTGCCACTCTTATATGTCGTCAGCAGGTTGAAAATATCCTGACCAAACTCCACGCCAGGTAACAAATCTGGTGCTTCCAGCCGCAGCGTAGACACGCGGTAAGCCTGCAAATCGGGCACCACAGCACCACCCAGCGCATCAGCGCGGGCAATGTCATCATCACCGCCTAATTTGACCCCGACTTTCTGGCCTTTCAAGTTCTGCCGGCGCGTAATTAAGGCAAAACTATTCGTGACCGGACGCGACCAACCGAACCGCCCCCCGGCAAACACGATCGCCGTGCCAAACGTAAACCGACTCAGATTTTCGACCGTCCCCGCCCCCCTGGGGAACTGCACATCCTGGAATAACTCCGTCTGGAAGCGGTAGCCCGTATAGGCGACATTCCCCGTGAGGGCATACTCATCGGCAACCGTCGCTAAGCCGACCGAGGCATTCACATCCTGCACCACTCGTTGCGCACTGTAATTCCAGGTCAGCCGATTTTCAGGTCGGGACGTACTGCGAATATCCGTGCTAGCCTGCACCGATTGGCGGGTTCTGGGAAAGAGCCAGAATAAGTTAACAAAGGCCCGTTGCTCATCCTGACCCATTTTGTCTACACTTTGACTCACCGTCAGACTCACCCCTAACCCATTCCGAAACACTTTCGACAAACCCAACGCCACTAAATAAGCATCCGGTGATTCACGTCCGAATTGATAGCGTAAATTAACCCGTCCAGTTAGATCCCAAAACAATCGCTGCCCATAGTAAGCCGTCAGATCTAAACCTGTTTCATTCTCAGGCACCAGCGTTAAGCCAACCTGGTTGAAGGAGCTGCGATCGCCTAAAGTCGTGAAGTTTGCCCCGCGATACTCCAACGCCAGCCCAAAGGTACGATTCGCCGGGTTCCGGACACCTGTTTGGACATATTCATAACGTAGCCGAGTGGCGATATCTGTCCCGATATCAGTCGCGCGACTGACTGCCAGATCCCAGCCCCAATTACCAATACGAGCAGCATAAATACCTTCGACCCCCAATACTTGTTGGTCCAGGTCGCCTTGAAAATAACCGCCTAGCGTGAATGCCGGACTGAGGCCAAACCGATGTGACATTGTCAGAATCGGACTCGACCAATCATAGTTACGGTTGCCGCGCCGATCCTGCGCAGGAAACCCAAAACTGTAGGCGAACTGCTGTAATCCAGGAGCCAGTAAGTTGCCGCCCACCACTGGCGAAAAGTCCAACCGCTGCACCCGACCCACCGCATCAGTGATGACTAACTGGACATCATTCAAACCGGTTCCCAGCGGCAAGTTGCGAATATCCTGCGGTCCCGGCTGGAGTTGCAACACCTGGATCAACCGCCCGTTGGTATACACTTCGACGCGAGCCGGTTGTTCCAAAAAGAACTGAAACTCACTAATGGGGCGCGTAATCACATAGGGCTGCAACAGGAAATTGCGCGCTGCTGTCACCCCAAACATTGGAATACTGGACTGATACCCCGTCACTGGTACGGCTAAATCACCCGCCACATAGCGAATCGCATTGGCGGGATCATCGCGCACCAGGCGTAAGTCACCCCGCTGCCACTGTGGATCATCCCGTTCCAAAAAATCACCAAAGCCTTCTAACACCCACCCCTGCACATTGATTGCCCCATCTAGGCTGAGGCGAAACGGCTGACGACCCGTTGTGGTGGTCGCAGATGACCACAACCAATCTTGCCCACCGCGCAGGTTGACATAGCCGCTGACGGGGCTGGGCTGGAGGGCATTGCGGGCTTCTGGCGGCAATCCCGGTTGCCCGCCAATCACATTACTGCGGCGTTGCGCCGCTGGCACCAGAACTTGTAACTCTAACCGACGTTCATCAAACACGGCTTCTAAGCCGCTCTGCCGGAGGGCTTCCAGAGACAGCGTGCCATCTGGGGCGATCGCCGCTTTTAACCGATCCAGCACATCCGGCCGGACCACTTCAGCGATTTTCACCAGAAAAGGGGCTGCCTGCAACCTCACAGCAGGTAACCCTCCAGGCGTGAGCAAGATAATCAGTTCACCCTGCTCCTGCCCATTGATAAAGAAAGGCACTGGAATTTGTTGTGCCCCGCGTGGGCGTGGTCGCCCGAACGTCCGTTCAAACAATTCATCATCCGTCAGGGGTGGGGGACTGGCGGCTGGCGGGGGAGGTGCCGGAGTTTGCCCGATCGCTGGGGATGCGATCGTGACCGTTGCCAACAGAATCAGGAAAGCGCCAACCCGCAACACAAACACCCTACCGAATTACAAAGTGGAATTAGAAATCAGGCAATAGCCTGATCAAATTTACAGTAGAAGCGTTCCCATAAAGCACCAGTTTGCAAAAAAATCTAATTGAGGAAAAATAAGATATGACCATAGAAATTGGCGCTAGCGAAGTGATTCCTAAATTCACGCTAATATCAGGCGCGATCGTGACCTCGATTTGAGGGCTTGCCAGGCCATCGTGTCCCCACTGAAAGATAGGTTAGGTGCTAGCCATAACGCATCGCAGGACTACTATTTGCCGTGCATAGCCGTTCAATCTGCTGCCTGGAGTGCCGCATGCTGGCTCCCCCAGGCAGCAGGTTCCAGTTTAGGGATTCGCCACAAACTCCAGTTGAGCCGCCACAGGGCCAAGCGGCAAGGGGGCGGGACAGGGCAACAGAAATTGGCGTTTGCTGCCAGCCAGCAGATTTTCCCCCGTGATGCCAGGCAGGTCAGGCGGCTGGAGTTGAATCGGCGTGGCCGCGCCCCCTGCTGCTAATCGGAGCTTCAGATCTGTTAAATAGGTATGTCCCGTGCCCTGATTTTCCAGCGTCAATGCCAGTTGTTTGCCCGTCCCCGCGGCTTGACAAACCGCCTGTGTCACCAGCACTTTCGGCGTGGCCTGGCGGGGGGTAATAAAGACAGAACCAACATACACATACAAAGCTTTCAGGTTAATTTTGACCCCATTCTGCACCTGCTCAATGGTTGGCAAGTTGACGGGTAACTGCTCCGCCACAATCCGATAGGCCAGTTCACTGGGTGGATTCGGATTGCCCAGCCAGGTCACCCGCACCGTTTGGGATTCTCCCGGCTTCAGTAACATCTGCGGCGGATACACGACAAAATCAGCTTCGGCATCAGGTTGAGTTTCATTACCCTGAAGATCCACCACCCGCTGCTTCATCCGAATTTCCACCGCCACGGGTTGATCACCCGTACTTTGCACCCGGAAAGAGCGCGTTGCCCCGGAGCCACTGGGGCTGAAGGTCATGCGGGGTGGATCGAGCCGAAACGCTGCACCAGCCTGTGCGGGAGCCATGCCAGCCCACAGGTTAGAAGTTAATACGAGGGGAATCAGCCAGTTAAATTGGGAAGCGTGCCACATAACGGTTGACCTGAGCCTATTGATTAATCAGGGTGAAAATTAAGGTGTCACTATATCGACCAGCGGGTTTGCCATCAATTTCCAGTGGGCTGATCGTGCCCTGCATTGGCAAACTGCATCCGGTGGGCGGCAGGCAGGTTGGTGTAGAGACCGCTTTGGCGATCGCGTCAGTCCCACTGGACACATCAACGCTGCTGCCATCCACGGTCAGACTGTACTGAATGCGATAATTACTACCCAGGTGTTTGAGGTGACTTTGGGTGGCTGACCGGACTTTCAGCACCCAACCCGTCGCACTGTCGGATTGCACAGTCACCGTGCCAAAATTCTCATTGGGGTTGCCAGTCGTCGAATTCAAGATAAATGGACTACCGGGAGTGTAGCTCACCACTTCTCCCGCCTGAGCCGGCGGTAACCCCACACTGGGAACGAACCAACAGCCCAGTAATAACCAGCCACCAGAGAGAACCCGTTTCATAACATGCCTGGAATGAGATGAAAACCAATGAGGAAAAAACAACAGGGAACAGGGACAGGGTGCCAGAGCGGGACTGACACCCAGCGCGATCGCTTATTTGTTGGTCAATTTGAAGGTAATCGTATCCTGGTAGGTGCCCGTCGGCTTACCATCAGAGTCAGCCCCAGCAATATCCGCAGTCACCGCGTAATCGCAACCACCCACTGCCGCACAAGTCAGGGTGTTGAGGTCCTTCGCGTTGACGTAAGTATCAGGCGTGGTCACAGCGGTTGCCACGCTATCTACGGACAAAGCGTAGGTGATCGTTGCCGTCGGAATCGACAGGTGCTTCAACTTACCACCTTCGAGCGATTTCACATCCAACGTCCAACCCGCATTCGAGTTCGAGCGGACATTCACATTGCCGAAGCTTTGACCAGTCATCGCGGTACCCGGCGTAAAGTTGAATTTAGCGGCAGGGGTATAAGCAACTGTTTCGATCGCCTGCATTTCACCCTGTTGGTTGCCACCATTTTCAGCCGCCAAAACGCTAGGTGATAATGCGGCTCCAGTACCAATCAGCAGCATTGATACCGCCACCATCCGACGAGTCATTTGACGAATCATAGTAGTCTCCTGTAAAACAAACGAGGTGAGTAGAAATGAAGGTGAACTAGCTTTCCAATTAGAACTTTAGATCAAGCTCTTCAGGAGTTTTAGCACCAGACCTAGACCAATCTCTTGTGCTACTTGCAACCCACCAGTCCATACTAGTGTGCCATTCAGAGTTAACTTCTGAGTTAAGTCTAAGCGAGTCTAATACCAGTCTCATCTAAGTTTAGAAACTTGAGAATGGGTGTCATTGAGATGCTTTCACTTAATTCAGAAAGTTTTAGCAGCATGATTTCAGTTTCCAGAACTCGATCAGTTTTGGTGTTGTTCGAGTTCGCTCAAGCTTTGGTCTAAGCTCATGAATTCAATGTAGAACAGCTTCGCCCAAAGCCAATCCGTGAAACTCTAATTTTTATTTCAAGCAAGAATACGAGGGGGACTGATCGTCAATCTACGATCGCGCCTCCGTAGAGTTTTCCGTAAATTCCACAACAACATGAGCCAACCGGCATAGCAGAGGGAATCGTTGACGGCTCACCTCAGTTCTCTTACGGAGCCGCACCCGCGCCTACGGAACCGGTGTCTTCGCTCAATGCCAACGTGTCACCCGTAAGCACGGTTGCTTCACTCCAGTTTGGCAATCGGTAACATGGGTTAGCCCACCTTGTAATTCCAGTGATCGCGTGTCACATTTAACTAAGCTTTAGGGCACTTTAAGCAAACGGGTCAATTGCAATCGTTATGGTCTTCACCCTCAAGTCTTCTGATGACAGTGATCTATCTTTGGTTGAAGAGCATTGCAAGGATATGGATATGGTGAGTAATGGGTTGGCAACAGCAGCGTTAGTGCAGCGGGCGATCGCCCGAAATTTGCTGATTGTGCCCCCAGAGACTCCCATCCATCAAGTTCTCGCCCAACTCCAGCCACCGCGATCGCCCCAGGCTACCGAACCGCCAGACTGTGCCCTCATCGTGCAGGCTGATCGCGTCATGGGCATTTTCACCGCCGCGGATAGCCACCAATGGCAGGCGGCTGGAGCCGATACGCGCGATCGCCCCATCGCCACCATCATGACCAGCCCCGTGATCACCCTGTCTGAGCAGTGCTTGCAGCAAGACCCCCTCGCGGCGATCGGTCACTTCCAGCAGCACGGCATCAGTCATCTACCGATTGTGGATCAGCACCAACGCCTGCAAGGACTGGTAACAGCCCAAAGTTTATGGCAACTGGCGCAGAATTTATGCCAATGGCAGCGGCAGCAACTCCAGGAGCAAGCCGCCCAAGCAGAACGCGATCGCCACCAGGCCACCGCTGCCCTGCAACACAGTGAAGCGCAATTTCGTGAGACGTTGCAGGCACTCAAACAAAGTGAAAGTAAGCAACGCGCCCTGATCGAAGCCTTACCCGACTTAATCATGCGGATTAGCGGTGATGGGTACTACCGCGACTTTTTTTCCGGTACTAGCATTCCGCTGGGTTGCCCAGCGGACTTGATCGATCGCAAACTGACCGAAACTAACTTTCCGCGCGAATTGGTGGAGCGTCGCCTACACTATATTCACCAAGCCCTCAGTACGAATAGTCTGCAAATTTATGAGCAAACGATTGAAGTAGAAGCCAAAGTCCGGACGGAAGAAGTTCGAATTGTCGTGTGTGGGGCGAATGAGGTACTGGTGATCGTGCGCGACATCACCGATCGCAAAGCCACCGAAAATGCCCTCATTCAACTAAACCAGGAACTTGAGGCCAAAGTTAAACAGCGCACTCAATCCCTCCAGGAAAGTGAAGATCGCTTTCGCCAAATCTTTGAACAAAGTCCTTTAGGCATCGCCATTACTGATCTCGATGGGCATCTGATTCGCGCCAACTCTCGCCTTGCCAGCACCCTAGGCTATTCTCACCCCACGGCAGTGTTAGGGCAACCGATTCAAAACCTACTGCGGATGACCCCCGTGGCTGGAGACTTGCTGCCCCTCCAGCAATTGTTAGAACAAACGCTGTCGGTGATCTCTTTCGAGAGCCAACCGTTGACCCAAGCGGGGCAACCCCTTTGGGTGAATGTTACCAGCGCCCTCATTTTCTCAACCCATCAGCCTTCGGCGATCATTCATCTGGTCGAAGACATCACCGATCGCAAAGAGATTGAGGCACAACTGCGAAATCTGTCCGATCGCCTGACCCTGGCCGTCCAGGCGGGCGCAATTGGCATTTGGGAATGGCACATCGCGACCCATACCCTCGTTTGGGATGACCACATGTATGCCTTATACGGCATTGATCCACGCGAATTTGGCGGACTCCAACGCGACTGGCTGCAACGGGTGCATCCAGAAGACCAGGCCCACGTTTTGGCAGCATTGGCAGCCGCGATCGAGGGCAAACTGGAATTCAATGCGGAATTTCGCATCCTGCACCCAGATGGCTCGATTCGCTTTGTGAAAGCAGCAGGGCGCTTACAACAGGATAAGCAGGGCAACTGGCAGCGCATGATAGGGGTCAATTTTGACATTACTCCGCATAAACAGGCACAACTTGTGATTTCGCAATATGCGCGGGAGGTGGAAGATCTCTATAACAATGCGCCCT
>JAIXVO010000127.1 GCA_027482985.1 Cyanobacteriota bacterium | reverse complement strand
ATCGACATCGCACCCGGATTAGCATTCACAATCACACTATCAACGACTTGTTGAATCAATAAAGGATTTGCCACCCCCAACAATTGCACAAATACTGATGCAATCAGCACTTGCGCCAACACGCCCCGCTGCCGTTTGAGGGCAGGAATAAACCATTGAAAGCCAAAGTTTTGGATCGCGTCATGCGGAGCCGCTTCCAGGACGATCGCCTGTGCAGTTGCCGGCGCTTGACCAGCGGGAAGTCCGCCCAGCCGTCGCGCTAATTCACTGGTCTGGAGGCGCAACAATCCGGTACGCGGTGATCCCAGGACGGCGATCGTCGGGGAAACGCGATACAGGACGGCAAATAAAGACTGACATTGGACGAGGGCGGGAGTCGAGAGCCGATTTAAGCCTGCGGCGGTGAGGGTCACGGGCACAATTCGCGCCGTCAAGCCCATCGCCTGCGCCAGCCGCACATACAACTCCAACCGCTCGGATTCCTCCTGCCAGACGGCACCCTGGGCTGTCACTCGTTGTTGTAACCAGCGGCGCAGATGATCCGGGCGAAAAGGCACCTGGAGGCGATCGCAGACCATGCCCAAACAGGCGACGATATCCTCAATCGGGTCAGGGGTGGGCGATCGCCAGACTGGATAGGCATCGGATGGCGGCGGCTGGGCGATCGGTGGCGAGATCCAGGCGGCGGCAAGATCGGATTCCAATTCCGCTTGGCTATCGTCCTGATCAGTCGTTTCAGCGGGAGGTAGGGGGGCAGGGGGCAAACACCCGTGTTCCAAAACAAATTGCAGCAATGCCTGATCAATGCCGAGTAAGCGCACTGGATAGGGCGACGATTGCCCTCGCTGTAACTCGTTTCGGTCTTTGATGCGACTGCCCACTGGCAAATTCAACCCGCCCCCGCTACTCACTAACCACAGGCGATCGCGCGTCAGGATGGGTGCCTCTGTCTGCTGTCGAGACCTGGGTAACTGAAACTGTTGGAGTTGAACCAGATCATGTTGTTCGATGAATTGCACCAAGGCTTTGAGCCGATGAGCCGAAACATGTTGGGGACTATGGAGCAAAAAGCGGGACAGGGTATCAAATAGCTCGATAGGACTGATCCAGTTCGCAAAAGTGGGCAAGAGGGCGGGTAGCACTAGAGTTTCAAAGTCGTCTGTCGGCAGGGCGATCGTTTGCAGGGTGGGCGCACTACCCGGCATCAGCATGGCCTGAGCGGAACCAAAAGCCACTCGCCGCACCAGACTTTCCCACCCGACCAATGATCCGACTGGCAGAATCGCTACCGTGGGGCTGTCCTCAGTGCTGCCTAATACCCGGACACGACCTTGCACAACGGTATGAATGGCTTCAGGAAATGCGTCAGCCTGATATAACAATTCTCCAGGTTGAAATGAATATTGTTTAAATTTCGGTTGAAGCTGGATTTGTAAATCAGTGGATAACTGATTCCAGGGAAAAGTCTGAAATAAGTCGGTGATGGTTGAAGCCAACTCATTTGTCAATCCTGGAATAGTCTGGAAGGGGGTATTCATGACTCCTCCGATCGCACAGTAATGGCATCAGGCATGGTTCTGAGGTCGTTGACTTTGGCTTGCAGCCAGTGGTCGAATAGCCGATTGGTGAGGTCGCGACGGGTGGCGGCAGTAAGGCGGGCGGCAATGAATTGATCGAGCCGCACAACCCAATAGCGATCGCCTGCCAGCACAGGTTTTTGGACGATGCCCACCTGATCGGCTTGCAAGTGGGGGCGCAGCGGCGGCGGAACGGTAGCCAGTGGGATCGGTCCGACACAAGTAGTCGAATCACTTTCGGGAGCCAGCCACTCAGCCGCGATCGCGGTAAATGACACGCCATCATCACGTACTTGATAATAGAGTTCTTGCGCCAGAGTCAAACTGTCAACTTGAATCACCGAGTAAACGACGAGATCAAACCAGGCTTTGGTACGCAAAAATTCTGACTCTAATTGATCAGCAAAATAGTGTTGTTTGAATTGCTCGACGCGCCATTCCCGCAGCATGACTGCCTGAAAGTAGGCTGGCGTGATCCCTTGAGTGTCGCACCAGTGGGCGATCGCGGTTTCAAAGTCAGATGGGAGCACTGCGGCAGTAGAACCCATGAGCCATTGCCAAATCGCCTCTGGCACCAGCTCGATGGTTTGGATCGCCTCATCTAGTAATACTTGTCCAATCAGCGAGTCCATCAGTTTGTACTGAATCAAAGCGTTAATGATTTGGTTGGTATTGAGTAAGCGATCGCCAATCTTTAAACCAGCAGTCATAGGCCAGATCCAATTACTGTAAATATATTGCTTTTCTATTGGCTGCACGATTCAGCCTGAAAACCACCAGTCATCATTCTGTGAGTATGCTTTGGCAGACGTAGGCAGACGTAGGTTGGGTTAGCGATAGCGTCACCCAACAAGACCAAAACCATCGTTGGGTTTCACGGTGTTCAACCCAACCTACGACTATGGAGCTTACCAGGCGTAGGTTAGGTTAGCGATCGCGTAACCCAACAAGAGCAAAATCACGTTGGTAGTACTGTAGGATGCTGTGAGCGACAGCGTAACGCATCAGCAATCAGTCTCAACACTCAGCGGCATCGAGCGATCGCGACTCGACAAAGATTATTGGGCTAAGAATGAATAGAACTGGCGAATAGAAGTGTTCTAATTAAATCTGGTAGGCGACCCAGCACTAAGATAGTCGCATCTTGCCCTGGAGTCAACCCCAGTGAATCAGGAAGCGGCGATAATTAGAATAGAAATCTGGACTTGGTTCTAGTCATAATCAAATTTGAGTAGCAAATATCACAATCAGAATCTCATTAATCAGTCAGTATTGGTGCGGCAGCGGATGCAAAAGCTGATTAAGCCTTTGGCTTTGACTTTACCGCTGGTATAAAAAGTCGCAGGGATGCGTAAAAAGTTCTGCGGTTCTCTGGATGAATTCAAGGTATGATCAACCTATCCTAAGAAATAGAAAACTTGCACTTGCTAACAATCTGGGTGCAGGCGATCGCGCCAGAATTCTACCACTCTTGCTTGTGATGCGGCTTTTCAGCCACATTGTCAGGGTGCGACTACCACTTCAAACCATTTCCATTTCATCTTTAATGTTGGTCAATTTAAAATTGGCTGACATTAAAGCCTTTTGTCTGTTTAGGGGTTTTTGTTATGCGTTATCGAGTGTTCGAAGGGGGAGCGATCGCGTGTTCTGCGATCGCAATTTGGGGCTGGACAACGACACCCCAGCCGACCTCCACTTCCTGTGAACCGACACCACCACAGAATTCGGCCAACCCTAAGGCTCGCCCAACTCGCTGCCGTTTGCCGCAGCAAATTGTGCGAGCGGGAATACTGCCAGGTAACTTGTTGAATTTGCATTGGGGGCGCGATCGCCTCTCGCCTGATTTGGAACAGGTTTATACCAGAGTGCTCACTCAAGCGCAGACAATGGCCGATCGCGATCGCGTCCCGGAGGCAATTCTAGCCTTGGGGGGCATTCCCAAGAATAGCCAGCAATTTCCCCTCGCCCAACAACTCCAAAATGAATGGGCACAAGATTTATTGGAACAGGCCACTCAGCGCTATGCTCAGGCTGATCTCAAACCTGCGTTGCAATTGT
>JAIXVO010000408.1 GCA_027482985.1 Cyanobacteriota bacterium | reverse complement strand
GAAGCCAAGTTTGGCGATTGGCGGGGTGATGCCAAGGCTAAAACGGCTTTACCCGCCGTCACCCAAGCCAAAACTTCTGGCGTGTTTGTGGTGGATCAACCGCAACTGACCCAGAGTAGTATTCAGATTGGACATTTGGGCGGGCAACTGAATAATCCCGACTATGCAGCGTTATCTGTGATGAATGGCGTGCTGAACGGCTTTGGCGGTCGGTTGTTTAATGAAGTGCGATCGCGGCAGGGACTTGCGTACTCGGTGTATGCCTCCTGGCGACCCAACTTCGACTATCCCGGCACCTTTCTGGCTGGTGGGCAAACCCGCTCCGAGGCAACTGTGCCCTTTATCCGTAGCATCTTCCAAGAAATCGAAAAAATTCGGACCAAACCGATTACTGCCGCCGAACTGGCCTACGCCAAAGATACGGTGTTGAACTCCTTCATCTTCAACTTTCAAGACCCCGGTCAGACCTTATCGCGACTCCTCCGCTACGATTACTTTGGCTATCCCAAAGACTTTATTTTTCAATACCGTAAAGGGGTAGAAGCAACCACGATCGCCGATGTCCAACGGGTCGCCAACAAGTATCTACAACCGAATCAACTCGTCACCCTCGTCGTCGGCAATACGAAACAAATTCAGCCCGCCCTTTCGACCCTCAGCCCGGATACGAAAGTGACCGCGATCGATGTCACCATTCCACCGCCCCGCCAGGGCTAGACGCGATCGCCTAGAATGCTGTTATCCTCAGCCGTTGGAGGTCAAGCCATGCTGCCACCAGACCTGAAACAGTTACCCACCAGCGATGAATTACTCGATTCGGACGACTTTCCTGTGGACAACGAGGAACAAAATTGGATTCCCAATGTCCTGCTGTTTCTCTTGGAATATATCTGGAAGCAGCGGCAGGATTGGTTTTTCGCGGTTGATATGGGGGTCTATCACACGACGGGTGCCCACCCCAAGGTACCTGTAGTACCTGACGGCTTTTTGAGTTTGGGGGTGGAGCGACGCAAAGGCGGAAAACCCCGCAAAAGCTACGTCATGTGGGAAGAAAACGACATTGCCCCGCTCCTGACTTTGGAAGTCGTGTCGCAAACGCCGGGGGGAGAATATGACGAAAAAATGGCGATATATGCGCGTCTGGGGGTTCTGTATTACGTGGTCTATAACCCAGTCTACTGGCGGCGCGATGGGCAATTGCCATTTGAGGTCTACAAACTGGTGAATGGAGCCTATCAACTGCAAGTCGGAGAGCCGTTCTGGATGCCAGAAATTGGCCTGGGCATGGGGCGATCGCGCTTACCCGATGACCCGCTAGAGCGAGAAGCCCTGACCTGGTACGATGCCAGCGGTCAACGCCAGCTTTCTGAAGCCGAAACTGAACGCCAACGAGCCGATGCCGAACGCCAACGAGCTGACCAACTCGCAGCTCGCCTCCGCGAACTGGGAGAAGAGATCTAGAAACTGGCAGGAATCTATCTGGAGAGAAATGCGATCGCGGCGCGTAACCCCGACAATGAGGGTAGTTGTAATGAGTAGATCAAAGTATGGCTCTGAAATTAGTTGTGCCGACACTGGACAGTGCTGAGAAAGCTCAAACTTTGAAGGAAACGATTCTCACCACCGAACCTGATGCCAGAGTTGAGATTGATCTAGACCGAGCCACGGTCACGATTGAAGGCAAAGCCTCAGAGGAAACCTTCAAGCAACTGGTCGAAGCCTCCGGACATCAGATTGAGGCGTAGAAACTAAACTAAGATCGTCCTAACGAGTGATTTCAGTCATGCTATGACTCCGTCTATCAAATCTTCATTGCATCAAGTCATTGACTCATTGAGTGAAGCGGAATGTCGGCAAGTTCTTGAGTATGTGCGAAATTTGCCGATAGTTGGGGAGACAGCGCTATCGCGCCTTCAAAGTGACCCGACTTTCAAGCTGCCAACTCCAAAGTTGGTGCAGTTTCAAATTGTAGAACCCCTCCCAGCAGATGGTTCGCCTGCATCCTGCTTACTGCAAGAGGATCGGCGTTGATTGTCTATTACCTCGCTGCGAGTGCCTGGGTGAAGCGGTATTATCAGGAAATTGGCACATCTTGGTTACAAGACCTATTCGCGCAAAATCCAACCTTTGCTTGTGCCACATTGGGCGTTATCGAAGTGACTGCCACGCTTGCTCGTAAAGGCAAAGCTGGACAGCTTACAAGTACCGCACTAGCCCAAAAAATTCAAGAACTAGAGACAGACTGGCAATACTTTATCCAAATTCAACTCACAGAAGCAGTCGTTGATCAGGCTAAAAAATTTGCTACCCACCTTGCTCTGAGAGGCGCAGATTCCATTCACCTAGCCGCTGCAATTCAGTTAAAAACCCTTTTAGACCCAGATGACCAACTTATTCTTGTGAGTTCAGACCAAGAACTGTTGGTGGCAGGTCAACGATCTGGGCTATCGACCCTTGATCCAAGCGAGGAAGAAACTAACCCCTCTGCGGCAAGTTAACAATCGTTCCAATTTCAACGCTGCCTGGAGATCGATGGCAGGATGGGGGTACTTCATTTCCCTCAGCCTGGCAATGTTGACGATTTACTGGTTTGCGTTTGCGATTGGCAGTGTGTTTGTGTTGCTAGCCGTCCTCAGTGGCGTGGATGGTGTTGATTTTGGCGACCATGATGTCGATCTGCACCTGGATGAAGATGTGGAGTGGGCTGATCCCAAAGAGCGATCGCCCGCTCCCTTTGCCGCCCGCTCGCGAGATCCCTGGTATGGCTTTCTGGGCATGGTCAAAAGCCTCAAGTTTTGGACATTTGGCCTCTGTTTCTTCGGCCTCACGGGATTAGTGTTATCCCATCTCGCCGTCGCATTGCCGCCGATGGTGGTGGCGATCGCGGCAGTGGTGATGGGGCTACTGTGTGGCAGTTTAGTGGCTGGGAGTTTGCGCCTGTTGCGGCGGCGGCAGTCTGATAGCCTGGTGCGGACGACGGATTTAGTGGGGCTGCTGGGAACAGTTGAGTTACCGTTTGATCAAACCAGTCCGGGTAAAGTGCGGTTGTTGGTGAAAGGGAGCATGATGGATTTGATCGCTCGCACCGACGAAGCGCAAACCTTGCAGGTGGGCGATCGCGTGTTGGTGGTCAGTACCGAGCAAAATCGCGTTTGGGTGGTGCGATCGGAGAGAGCGGTGAACAACACCGATGAGGCATCTCCCCACTGATCGCCTGAAACTCTTGGTAGGATGCCGTTAGCACAGCGTAACGCATCGATGCTGAAGAGATGATGCGTTATGGCTAGCACCGAACACATCTGACGAAATTCAATTAGATTAAGTGCTTTGTAAGCTAATTAAGTTGTCGAATCTGATTCAAGTTTGCACCTGGGATAATGATTATGCTGAACTCATCTTTGCCTCACTCTGAACTTCAGTTTGTCACCGATCAATCAGCCAAGGGTGCGATCGTGGAAATCGCCCAAGCTGATTCCGGCACAGCTGCTCCCGCCAATGAGAATGGTAGTCCGCTGGGGTCACTCTTGCCCGTTTTAGGGTTATCCGTGTTGGGGGCGATCCTGTTCATCTGGTTTATCAATAGCTGCATGAAAATTTGCAACCCGAACGAGATTCTCGTCCTCTCAGGTCGCAAGCATCGCAACGACGAAGGGCAGGAAGTCGGGTATCGGGTGATTTTTGGTGGGCGCACCATTGTCATCCCGATTCTGGAAATTGTGAAGCGAATGGATTTGACGACGATGCCGGTGCCTGTGGAAGTCCGCAATGCCTACTCGAAAGGGGGGATTCCGCTGCATATTCAGGCGATCGCCAATGTCAAAATTTCCAGCGATGCCAAGATTGTGGGGAATGCGATCGAGCGGTTTTTAGGGCGCGATCGCTCCGAGATTACCCGTGTGGCGCGAGAAACCTTAGAGGGCAATTTGCGCGGCGTTGTCGCCATGCTGACCCCAGAGCAAATTAACGAAGATCGGCTGGAGTTTGCGGAACGCATTGCCCAGGATGTCTCCCGCGATTTGTCGAAGTTGGGGATGCACCTGGATACGCTCAAGATTCAGAGTGTGGCGGATGATGTGGACTACTTGCGATCGATTGGGCGCAAACGCATCTCGCAAATTATTCGGGATGCCGAAATTGCGGAAGCCGAAGCGCTGGGGCAGGCGGAACGGGTAGAAGCAGACTGTCAACAACAGGCAGAAGTGGCTAAATCGCAGGCTCTGGCGGTGATTCAGCAAAAGCAAAACGAGTTACGCAAAATTAAAGCGGAATTGGAGCAACAGGCGAAGTCGGAAGAAGAACGCACCTTAGCGGCAGAAAAAGAAGCCCGCGCCAGAGCGGAACAGGAGTTGCAGACGGTGCGGGCGGAACTGGAGCGGTTGCGGTTGGAAGCGGATCAGGTGTTGCCTGCCGAAGCCGCGAAAGAGGCGAAAACCCATCAAGCCAAAGGCGCAGCGGCAGAACTGGCGGAAAATGCGAAGGCGGCAGCGCTGGTGAACGATATGCTGACGCGCGTTTGGCGGGAAACGGGAGTAGATGCGGCGGAAATCTTTTTGATTCAGCAAATCGAAATGGTGCTGCAAGAAGCGGCCAAAATTCCCAATCGGTTGCACTTGGAGCGGGTGCATGTGATTGATAACGGTGATGGCAAAGCG
>JAIXVO010000326.1 GCA_027482985.1 Cyanobacteriota bacterium | reverse complement strand
CCTGCTGGAAGAAGCCGACGCGGTAGTCGTCATTGATGTCACACCCGAAACCCTGGAAGAACGCCTCCGGGAAGGCAAAATTTATGCTCCTGAAAAAATTGAACAAGCGCTGGAAAACTTCTTTCAGCGGCGACACCTGATTGCCCTGCGGGAATTGGCACTGCGGGAAGTCGCCGACACGGTAGAAGAGGAAGCCAACCTGCTGCCGATGACGGGGCAGTATTGCAACATTCACGAGCGGGTGATGGTCTGCATCTCCACCTATCCCAACGCCCTGCAACTGCTCCGCCGGGGTGGGCGCATTGCCAACTACATGAACGCGCCTCTATATGTAGTCTTCGTTTCCGACCCGGATCGCTTCCTGACCAAACCCGAAGCCCTCCACATCGAAACTTGTGAGCAGCTGTGTCGCGACTTTGGCGGGCAGTTCATCCGGGTGGAGAGTCACAATGTGGCGGCAGCGATCGCGGAAGTCGCGTTTCAGCAGCACATCACTCAAATTGTCATCGGTGAAAGTCAACAATCTCGCTGGAAACGCTTGACCAGAGGGTCATTTACCCAAAAGCTCATGCAACTCATTCGGCACCGCAATATTGACATGCACATTATCGCTACTGAGAAGTAATTAAGCCAAGAGTTAAATCATCAGGCTGTCCTGATCCGGTCATCCAAACGAGGCTGCTGGGCGTTGCGCCCAGACTTGCGCTACGCCCAGACTGGGATCTACAATGCTGCCCCAGGTTGGGATTCAGGGCAAACCTTGGGCATTAACATACCTGACACACCAAAATAGCTGCCCTCATCCCCTCACCCCTGCTCCCAGAGCGGGAGCAGGGGAACTAATCCAATCTTTCTCCCCTCGCCCATTTTGGGAGAGGGGCGGGGGTGAGGGCGGTTTTGGTGCATGAAGTATATTAGCCAAACCTTGACTGCATGCCGACTGCAACCGGAGGGGAGATCCGTACTCGAATGGGGCAAAATATTTGTCAAAATGGATGAAGTCCTGAAAGGGCGCGATCACAACTGGACTTGGAGTAGCAATTGGGCGATCGGCAACCAGTGCAACGACTAGAAACAGAGGTTGGGGGAGAAAAAGAACTCCCGACAACACGACCTTTGCCGATCGCTACCACAGCATCAACATCACACTTTACAATTAGTGATGTTGCTACAAATCGGCCAAAGGAATTCTTCTATCCTAGTTGATCGAAATCCTACCACTCCCAGACACAAAGGCAACGTTGAATTTCCTTTGAGTCGCGCTTAAAGGTGGGTACCAGGAGTGTGCCGCAGTTAATCTAGAGAACAAATATGAAAGACCTCACTCGTTATCGAAATATTGGCATCTTCGCTCACGTCGATGCAGGCAAGACGACCACCACAGAGAGAATCCTGAAATTAACCGGGAAGATCCACAAGATTGGTGAGGTGCATGAAGGTGCCGCGACGACTGACTTCATGGTGCAGGAGCAGGAACGCGGGATTACCATTCAATCTGCGGCAACATCCTGCTACTGGAAAGACCACCAACTCAATATTATTGACACCCCTGGGCACGTAGACTTCACGATCGAAGTGTACCGCTCCCTGAAAGTGCTGGATGGCGGCATTGGGGTGTTCTGTGGTTCTGGTGGGGTCGAACCTCAGTCGGAAACCAACTGGCGCTACGCCAACGAATCGAAAGTGGCGCGGATCATCTACATCAACAAGCTCGATCGCACCGGGGCAGATTTTTACCGGGTCGTGAAGCAAGTCGATAAAGTCCTGGCGGCTAAGCCCCTGGTGATGACACTGCCCATCGGAGTCGAAGATCAATTCGTGGGTGTCGTTGACCTCCTGACGCGGGAAGCCTGGGTGTGGGATGATTCCGGCGACCCGATGAGCTACAAGATCAAAGAAGTCCCCGAAAACATGAAGGATGACGTGGAGACTTACCGCGAACAGTTGATCGAACTGGCGGTGGAACAAGACGACGCGATCATGGAAAAATATCTCGAAGGCGAAGAAGTCACCATCGATGAGATCAAAAAGTGCATCCGCAAGGGCACTCGCGATCTGGCCTTCTTCCCCACCTACTGTGGCTCCTCCTTCAAAAACAAGGGCGTGCAGCTCGTGTTAGATGCCGTCGTCGATTACTTGCCCAATCCGACGGAAGTCAACCCCCAACCCGAAGTGGATCTGGAAGGGAACGAAACGGGCGAGTTTGCCCTGGTTGATCCCGCTCGTCCCCTGCGGGCGCTGGCTTTCAAGATTATGGACGATCGCTACGGCGCATTGACCTTTACCCGGATCTACTCCGGCACCCTGTCGAAAGGGGACACGATCCTGAATACGGCAACGGGTAAAACCGAGCGGGTAAGCCGCCTGGTGGAAATGCACGCCGACTCGCGGGAAGAAATTGAATCGGCGCAAGCGGGTGACATTGTGGCGATCGTTGGGATGAAGAACGTCCAAACCGGACACACCCTCTGCGACCCCAAGAAACCCGCCACCCTGGAACCGATGGTCTTCCCGGAACCCGTGATCTCCATTGCCGTCAAGCCCAAGACCAAGGGTGGTGACGAGAAGATGGCGATCGCGCTGATGAAGATGGTGCAAGAAGACCCCTCGTTCCACATGGTGACGGATGAGGAAAGTGGTGAAACCATTCTGAAAGGGATGGGCGAACTACACCTGGACATTAAAGTAGACATCCTCAAGCGGACTCACGGGATCGAAGTGGAAGTCGGGAAGCCGCAAGTGGCCTACCGGGAATCCATCACCCGCCGCATTGAAGATGACTACACCCACAAGAAGCAATCGGGTGGTTCCGGTCAGTACGGCAAAATTGAGTACGTGATTGAACCCGGCGAACCGGGGACTGGCTTCCAGTTTGAGTCGAAGGTGGTAGGCGGGTCGGTGCCCAGAGAATTCTGGCCGGCGGTCGAAAAAGGCTTCGAGAGCAGCATCGGCAAAGGTGTGTTGGCGGGTTTCCCTTGCGTGGATCTGAAATTCACGCTGACGGGCGGCGGCTTCCACCCCGTTGACTCCTCCGCGATCGCCTTTGAAATTGCCGCTCGGACGGCCTATCGCCAATCCATTCCCAAGGCGGGTCCGCAATTACTGGAACCGATCATGAATGTGGACGTGTTCACCCCGGAAGACTACATGGGCGATGTCATCGGTGATCTCAACCGTCGTCGGGGCATGATGAAATCCCAGGAAACGGGTGCAACGGGTGCCCGGATTAAAGCCGATGTGCCGCTGAGCGAAATGTTCGGCTACATTGGCGACCTCCGCACCATGACTTCCGGTCGGGGTCAATTCTCGATGTCCTTCTCCCATTACGCCCCCTGCCCCTCCAACGTGGCCGAGGACGTGATCAAGGAAGCGAAAGAACGTCAAGCGGCTTCTTAACGCTGGGCGATCGCCCGTTGCCCTT
>JAIXVO010000181.1 GCA_027482985.1 Cyanobacteriota bacterium | reverse complement strand
CTGCAAATGGTTGGAGAAAACTTTCGTCATGTAAACGGCGCGATCGCGGACACCAGCCAACGCTTCCCCCACAATCCGTTCCGAATGCCCTTGCCCATAGACTTCAGCCGTATCGATGGTGGTAATTCCGGCCTCAAATGCCGCCCGGATCGCTTGAATCGTTTCGGCATCTTCAATCCCCACCCACATCGATTTACCCGCCTGCCAGGTGCCCGTAATGATGGGCGTGATGGGAATGCCAGAGGTGCCGAGAGTGCGTGTTTGCATGGTAATCGCTTAGAGAATTCTTTGATCGTGATGAATCTTCTGTCTATCCTCGCGGTCTGCCCGCTTTTGGTCAATCACCTGTCAGACAGAACGGCGCGATCGCTCGCCCTGTGTTGCCGTCGCGATCGCCCCGGATCACGCTTGATCTCGCAATTGGGGGTGAGGTGTAACCTGAGCCCCAAAGCTAGAAACGACACTTGCTCCATCCTGGTAGCTTATTGATAACCTGCTGCTTGCAGATCAAACAAGTAGGCATAGCGGCCCCGCTGCTGGAGTAACTCGGTGTGGGTACCCTGCTCCACAATGCGCCCCTGTTCCAGCACCAGAATGTGATCTGCCATGCGGACGGTCGAAAAGCGATGGGAAATCAAAATTGCCATCTGATCTTGCGTCATCGCCCGGAAGCGGTGGAAAATTTGCATTTCGGCCTCTGCATCCATCGCGGAAGTGGGTTCATCCAGCACCAGAATATCGGCACCGCGACGCATAAAGGCGCGGGAGAGCGCCACCTTTTGCCACTGACCGCCGGAGAGTTCGCGCCCATTTTTGAACCAGCGACCCAGGCGGGTGTGGTAAGTCTCTGGAAGCGTGTCAATGAAGGTATTGGCGGTGCCTTTGTGGGACGCATCCTGCCAGCGAACCTCATCCTGTAAGGCGTGCACGTCACCAGCGCCAATGTTTTCACCCACCGTGAATTGGTATTTGACGAAATTCTGGAAAATCACGCCAATCCGCTCCTGCAAAACATCGCGATCCCAGGCTTGCAAATCTAAGCCATCCAGCAAAATCCGGCCCGTGTCGGGGGCATACAGGCGGGTGAGGAGTTTGATCAGCGTCGTTTTACCGGAGCCATTTTCACCGACGATCGCCAGTTTCTCACCCGGCTGGAGCTGGAAGGAAACCTCATGTAACGCAGATTTGGTGCTTTCTGGATAGCTAAAGCTGACCTGCTCAAACCGTATGCCATCGCCTGGTAAGGGGCCGTGGGTCGCGGTGCCGGTGATGGGCGGCAGGGGTTGTTCCAGGTATTCGTACAGGTTGGAGAGGTAAAGACTATCCTCGTACATGCCGCTGATGGAGGTGAGGATGTTGGCAAAAGTTGCCTGTCCCTGCCGGAACACCACCAGGTACATGGTCAGGTCGCCAAGGGAGATCCGACCCGCGATCGCTTCCAGCACGATCCACACATAAGCGCCATAAAACGCGATCGTACTCAGCAAACTCAGGAGGTAAGTCCACAAGCCGCGTCGCAACACCAGATTTTTGTCTTCTTGGTAGAGACGCTCGAAGGTGATCTGGTAGCGATCGAGCAACGTTGGCCCCAATTGGAACAGTTTCACCTCCATTGCCGAGGTTTCGTTGGTCATCAACCATTCCAGATAGCTCTGTTCTCGCGTTTCCGGTGCCCGCCACTGAAACAACCGAAAAGCTTCCCCGGCAAAGCGCGTTTCCGCAATAAACGCCGGAATCGCCGCAATCACCAGAATCAGGACCGCTCCCGTCGAAAACTTCAGCAGCAACCCGCCAAAGGTCATCAGCGCTAACGAATCCTGGACAATGCCAAACGTGCGTCCCACCAAACTCAAAGGGCGACTGGACGCTTCCCGCCGCGCCCGAATCATTTTGTCGTAAAACTCGGAATCCTCAAAATGCGCCATATCCAGGGTGAGGGCTTTCTCCAGGATCAGCACATTCACCTTTTGCCCCAACAACATCCGAAGCAACGCCTGACATAACGCGATCGCCTGCTTACTCCCAGCCAACAGCACCACCACGATCGCTTCTAGGGTGAGATATTGCAACGCCAGCGTGCGATCGCTGCTTAACCCCGTTTGCGCCGCCTGCACCACCCCATCCACAATCAGCTTGCCCGCAAACGCCACCGCCCCCGGCAGTAACCCGGCGATCAGCGTCAACCCAGCCAGACAGAGCGTAAGACTGCGGTTCGTCGTCCACACCAGCGCGATCGCCCGCCCACAATATTGGTAGATCGACAGCGATCGCCCCAATTGCCGCCAGCGCTGTCTCAAAGTAACTTTGTTCTGCTTCGTCATCTTTCTACGATAAAGCAGGATTCCCCCAGTTGTCCTTCACCCCCACCCGCACCCCACTTTTGCCGCCCCCACTCAAAATCCTTCTCCCGCACTAGAAGAAGGATTTTGCTAGTTGTGACCTCCTGGTCCATCACTAGAGGTGAACTCAACAACGTCACCACTAGAGACTAGATGCGAAGCCCCAGCGTTGCCCTTTGGAGGGGGTTCGGGGGACGCAACCGTCCCCTGAATTCGGG
>JAIXVO010000523.1 GCA_027482985.1 Cyanobacteriota bacterium | reverse complement strand
TAGCAGAAGAAGGGGATTTATTTCTCGATTATTTATACGCCATTTTGAGGGCAGCAGGAAAGGCGGAAACCGGAGGAAAAAAGAGCGCAGGAGGAAAAGTCCGAGCGGCTGGCTGGCTTCTGACCCTCTAAATTTTTTCTCAAACCCAGGGAACATGTTAAGCTGTGCTGTCAGTCAGAAGGATGTGACATGGAAGAGATTTCCTTCACCCCTCAGACAGATTTCGAGAGGTCGCGACTGTGAAGATCCGCTGGTTATTTTCCGGGTTGATTAGTTTTTGGTGTTTATTCCCAGCCCTCGCCGAAGCTGCTACGCTTCAATTTTGGCAGTTTGATCCACGCAACAATCGTTTAGAACTGAGAACCGATGATGGGGTGCAACCGCGAGCCCAACTCATTTTCAATCCCACTCGGTTGGTGATTGATTTACCAGGGACAAGGCTGGGTCGTCCGAAGTTGTTAGAGCAATTCAGTGGCGCTGTGACCGCGATGCGGATTGCCCAGTTCGATCGCGATACGACTCGGATTGTGATTGAACTGGCTCCGGGTTACACGATCGACCCTAACCAAATTCAATTTCGCTACAACACGGCGCGTAACTGGACAGTTGAACTACCGCCGCCGCAACTGAATCAAGCTGCGAATGAGACTCCGGAACCCGCTGGTCAGCCCCTCAACTTACCGCAGGCTCCGGTGCCACCCCGTCCCTTATTTCCGATCGCCCCCACCCCGCGCCCAAATCCCACCCTCACCCCCATTCCCGCTGGTCAGCCCGTTGTCATCATCGATCCGGGGCATGGGGGGCCAGATCCGGGAGCGGTCGGCATTGGCGGGTTGCGCGAAACTGATATTGTGCTAGACATTGGGCGGCAAGTGACAGCCCTCCTCGCGCAACAAGGGATTGCTGCCGTCATCACGCGGGATGCGGAATATGACCTGGGTTTAGAACCACGCGTGCAGATGGCGAATCGGGCGAATGCTGCCGTTTTTGTGAGTATTCACGCCAATGCCATCAGTATGTCGCGCCCGGATGTGAACGGCTTAGAAACATACTACTTTGGTTCTGGTGAAGCGCTCGCTGCCTCGATTCATCGCTCCATTCTGGAATCGGTCGAGGTGCGCGATCGCCGAGTGCGGCAAGCTCGCTTTTATGTCCTGCGGCACACCCGGATGCCTTCGGTACTGGTCGAAACTGGGTTTGTCACGGGTGCCGAAGATGCGGCTCGCCTGCGCGATCCAGGTCATCGGAGTCGCATGGCTGCGGCGATCGCGCGGGGCATTTTGCGGTATCTGGGACGCAGCAATTAGGGGGAAAGGCCGGGGGCAGAGGGCAACAGTCTTTTGGGGGTTGGGGATTGGGGTTGGGGTGACGATGACGGGCTGCTGTTACGCGATCGCGATCGGGGTGCCATCCTGCTCAGCGGAGCGGTGTGCGGCGGCGGCAATCTGCAAGGTGTAGAGGCTGGCCTCTGGGGTGAGATAAAGCGGTGCGCCGGAGCGGAGATGATCCAGCACCATTGTTGTATCTTTGACGAACAATCCGCGACGACCACCGACGGGCACGGGTTGACTGTCAGCCGGGGTGATGAAGCTGCCCTGATCGCCATCGAAGACCAGCGCCCCCGCTGCTCCCTGGACGGTTAGCAGGCGAGTCGCTTGCCACAAAGCGGCACCTTTGCCATAGGTGACTTCCGCTAAAACGCCTGACTTAAATCGCAGCTGGGCAGTACAGAGGCAGGTGTGGTAATAGCCAGCGGGGAGGTGAGGCGTGGTGGTCTGTTGGTCTGCCTGGGTGATGCCATATTGCGCAGTGCAGGTCACGGTTGCCACGGAGCCAAACACATCCACGAGTCGATGTAAGCGAGAGAGTGCCCCCATCAGCGGAAAGCCGAACTGCTCGCCGTGATAACTCCAGCGTTCCGGAGCGGGATGTTCCGGCTTGAGGGTGACATAGCGAGCCGCAAAAACCGCTCCCACTTGGGGCAAAGCCGCTTTAAAGGCTTGATGCACGCCACCTAAGAGTTCAATATGCTCCACATGAAGCAGTTTGTTTTGCGTTTTCGCCAGTTGCAGGAGGGTTTCGCCCTCGATCGCATCCAGACAGAGGGGATACTCCACGACGACATGCTTGCCTGTCTCCAGTGCTGCCCGGACGATCGCCCCATGTAATTGATTCACCGTGGAAACGATCACCAAATCGATTTCA
The DNA here is from genome assembly GCA_027482985.1 of Cyanobacteriota bacterium. Taxonomy (GTDB): domain Bacteria; phylum Cyanobacteriota; class Cyanobacteriia; order Leptolyngbyales; family Leptolyngbyaceae; genus JSC-12. The sequence continues at coordinate 4,261 of JAIXVO010000523.1, read as the reverse complement.
GCGATCGCCAGTAACGCTTGCCAGGATTCACAGGCGATCGCCCCATAGCGCTGACTGAATTCCTGTGTTCGCTCTGGGTCTTGCCCTGCGATCGCCACCAGTGTCGCCCGCGGGTCTGCCTGGAGTGCTTCCGCCCGCAGTTTCGCGGCATATCCTGTGCCCATTAAGCCCACCTGCATCTGTCATCCTCAGTCATGTGCATTCCCGATCGCACAGCGGCAGCGACAATTATCGCTCTGACCCTACTAAAATTCGCGCTCTGCGATCGCCCGATTCAGAATTGCCGCCCTGCATCGACTCAACCTATAAGAAAATATCATGTTCTGTCTTGTCCGACTTAAGCAGGTGTTTTCAGACACGTGCCCGACAGCACTTCATCTAGCCTGATCCGCAATTTCTTTAACGTCCTATAAGATAAGCAGATTAAATAACTCGTTTTCATTACGAATCCCATTCGCCCAGAAGCGCGATCGCGGTATTAATGGTGGATTTATCCCGTAGTATCAAAAATGGTTAGATTGATGTGTTAAGTAGTCTTAACTTAACGACGCTGCCACATCTCTCCTATCCCCAAGCGCTGTATCCATAACGAGAGGATCACTCATGGCAACTTTCAAAGTTACCTTAATCAACGAAGCTGAAGGGCTGAATACCACGATCGAAGTTCCTGAGGATGAGTACATCCTTGATGCTGCTGAAGAGCAAGGCATCGACCTGCCCTACTCCTGCCGTGCCGGGGCTTGCTCCACCTGTGCTGGGAAAGTCGTCAGTGGCACCATCGACCAATCTGACCAGTCTTTCCTGGATGACGATCAAATCAGTGCTGGTTATGTGCTGACCTGCGTGGCTTACCCCACCTCGGACTGCACCATCCAAACCCATCAAGAAGAAGCTTTGTACTAAGCACCTCCTTTGGAAGGGAGATTCAAGATTCTGAAGCGCAAGCCTTCTGGCATGCGCTCTTTGTCTTTTTAAAGGCAGGAGCCAGGAGGAAGGGAGGGAGGGAGGGAAAAGGAGGAAAGGAGCTGTCGTAGAGACGTGCCGCTGGTACGTCTATGTTTATTCCTGCGATCGCCCCCCTACTTGCCGCTGCATAAATGGCACCCCACCACGGCGATCGCCCCTTCCGCCCCTGATGCCGTCCTCTTTCCCACCGACCTCCGATAGAGACGTGCCAGCGGCGCGTCTCTACCCGTCCCCTTCCTTTCCCTCCTGCCTCCTGACTTCTAACTCCTTCCTCTCCCTCCCTTTCCCTCCCCCATGTCCCCAATTTCTCCCCAATCTGATTTGACCATCCGCACGGTGATGCGGCGATGTGGGCTGCATGCGGAGGCGATGTCGCAGCAGGGTGGGTTTGAGGTGTCGGAGAAGGGGCATCAGGATTATGTCACGACGATTGACACGGCGCTGGATGCAGAACTGTTTGCCACGTTCTCGCAACTGTTTCCGGCGGATGGTGTGATTACGGAAGAGAATGTGCGATCGCGGCAACAATTCCACAGTCAGGTAGACCGCTTATGGTGCATTGATCCGTTGGATGGGACGGAAGATTTTATTCAGGGCAAAGGGAATTATGCCGTGATGGTGGGCTTGTTGGAGCAGTATCAGGCGCGGGCGGGCTGGATCTATGCACCGGGCCGCGATCGCTTGTATTTTGGCGGGTCGCAATGGGGTCTATTTCAAATGGCGGGCGATCAACCTCCCATGCCCTTGCCAGTGGCATCCCCCCCAGTACCATCGCAGGCGTTACGGATGATGATCGGGCATCGCGATCAAAGTCGCTATGGGGCGGCGATCGCCCAGGCAGTTCCCGGCATTCAGTTTCAATTTATGGGCAGCTTTGGGTTAAAGGTGCTGGAAGTGATTTTGGGTCACGCTGACCTCTATCTCTATTTGAATCACCGCGTCAAAATTTGGGATACCGTGGGGCCGTTAGCCCTAGCGCAGGCGGCGGGGCTCACCTGTTGCAGTTTGGAAGGCGAACCTCTGCGGTTTACTCCTGCCGCCTTAGACTTATCGACCCTGGCCCATAAACAGGCGATTTTGATTGGCCCGCCCGCCTTAGTTGCGACCATTCGCCCCCAACTCGTCGCGGCAGTGCATACCCTGGCTCGACCCTAACCAATCAGCCCTGCCGAAGTCTGCCACGTTGCACATGACCGCGGCTATACTGGTGTTTTCTCCTTTTACCTCCCCACCGTTCATGCAGACCGAAGCGTTTAGTGAATTGTTTCCGCTGTTAACGGCTGCCAACCCGGAAACCCTCGAATGGCTCCTCTCCGTTGCTGTTGAGCATGAGTATCCGGCAAATCGCGCTGTCTTGATGGAAGATGCCTGGGGCAATGCCCTCTATTTCATTGTGTCGGGTTGGGTCAAAGTGCGGCGCTTAGCGGGCAACGAAGATAATGTCGTGACGCTGGCGATTTTGGGACGGGGTGACTTTTTTGGCGAAATGGCAATTCTTGATGAATCCCCGCGCTCTACCGACGTGATTGCGCTCTCTCCGGTCAAACTCATCAGCATCTCGGCGCAACGCTTCATCCAAACCCTCTTCAAAGACTCCCAACTGCATCATCGGATGTTGCAACTGATGGTACGACGCTTGCGGCAAACCAATCTGCGCTTCCAGTTGCGGCACCAACCGCCTGCCGTAAAACTGGCGAATACGCTGGTGGGATTGGCGCACAGCTATGGGCAGGAAATGGCAACGGGCACTGACATCTATAATATTCCCTTCAAAGATTTGGCAGACTTGAGCGACATTGGGCTGGAAGAAACCACCAAAATCATGGAAAAGCTGGACAGTAAGGGCTGGATTCAACTGGATACCGAGCAGCAAACCATGCACCTGCACAACCTCAAGCAACTGATTCAGTTGGCGGGCAAGGTTTGATTAGTGATAAAGTCACCCATGTGAAGCAGGAGAAATCGGTGTCATGAATCGTGAATCGTGGGAGCCAGAGCCAACCGCCGAAGGAGTCGATCGCCCTGCTGAGAGCCTGCTTCCCGAAGCCGAGGGGGTGCCACCAGTGCCGCTCTCCCTGTCACCCCAATTTTTGTACCAGGTGGCGATGCCCGAACCTGCCTCCCATTTATTTGAGGTGACGTTCACGGTACAGAGCTGGCCTGCTGTCACAAGCCCACAGTTTGAATGCAAAATGCCTGTCTGGACACCGGGATCTTATTTGGTGCGAGAATATTCCCGCCACTTACAAGATTTTGCTGTGGTTGCCGCCGATGGCACGCCTTTACCCTGGCGCAAACTGGCGAAAAATCACTGGCAAATTGACACTCAGGGCGAACGCGATTTCACTCTGTCCTACCGTATCTACGCCAATGAGCTGTCGGTGCGGACGAATCATCTAGACATTACCCACGGCTATTTCAATGGGGCGGCGTTGTTCTGTTACGTGCCGGGATTTCTAGAGCAACCGTTGCAAGTGGCGATCGCCCTGCCCCGCACCGATTGGCAAGTTGCCACCCCGCTGCCTCCCGTCGCTGACCAACCCGATACCTTCATCGCCCGCAGCTTTGATGAGTTAGTCGATAGCCCGTTTGAAATTGGCAAACATCGCCTGTATGAGTTTGAAGCGGCAGGGAAACCTCATGCGCTGGCGGTTTGGGGCGATGGCAATCTGGAACCCGACCCGCTGATTGCGGATATGCAACGCATTATTGAGGTGGAAGCGAAACTGTTTGGCGAGTTGCCCTACGATCGCTACCTGTTCCTGCTCCATCTGTCTTCTCAGGGCTTCGGCGGGCTGGAACACCGGAATTGCTGTTCCTTAATTTATCAACGCTTCGGCTTCCGTAACCGGGACAAGTACGATCGCTTCATTCAACTCGTTGCCCACGAATTTTTCCATCTCTGGAACATCAAGCGGATTCGCCCCAAAGCCCTGGAAACCTTCGACTACGACCAGGAAAACTACACCCCCTCTCTCTGGTTCAGTGAAGGCACCACCAGCTATTACGATCTGGTGATTCCGTTCCGGGCGGGTGTGTACGATGTCCGCACCTATTTCAATGCGTTAGGGAAAGAAATCACGCGCTTTTTGACCACCCCTGGTCGCTGGGTGCAACCCCTGGCGGAGTCCAGTTACGATGCCTGGATTAAACTCTATCGGCAAGATACCAACAGCCCCAATTCCCAAATGTCCTACTACCTCAAGGGCGAAATGGTGTCCTTGCTGCTGGACTTACTGATTCGCGATCGCCACAACAATACGCGATCGCTGGATGATGTCCTGCGCCAGCTATG
>JAIXVO010000351.1 GCA_027482985.1 Cyanobacteriota bacterium | reverse complement strand
AGTAGGAGGCAGAAGGCAGAAGGCAGAAGGCAGAAGGCAGAAGGCAGAAGGCAGGAGTCAGGAGCGAAGAAGTTTCTCCCGACTTCGGTGAAGATATCCCAGCGGCGCGTTTCTACGAGACTTTCTTTGTTCCCCGATGATCTGCCTCTTCTGCATGCTGCGATCGCCTACGACTCCGGCGGAGACGTACCAGCGGTACGTCTCTACGAGATTCACTTTCTCTCCCTAGTTTTATTTCTCTTTCTCCTGACTCCTCCCTCCCCTCCCTCTCCCTCCCTCCCATTCCTCCTCCTCCCTCACAATCTATGAAACTCCTCAACCGCTTCCTCAATCCCTTTCCCTCTGCTGAACAAAATGATTTAAGTGCGGGCACTTTAGGCTTACCGTCGCCAGGTGCCTGGACGCAGCGACTGACCGTCTTGATTTTGGTCGGGCTGAGCGCAGGCGTGACCTGGCGACCGTGGCGCGGGTTGATGTAGTGATTGCGGCGCGGGGCAAATTGGAGCCAGTGTCGCAGTCGCAGGCGGTGCAGTCGAAGTTAGGGGGCGTGGTGACGACGGTGTTGGTGAAAGAAGGTGCTGCGGTGAAGCGGGGACAACTGTTAATGCAGTTTGATAAAACCAGCCAACAAAATCAGTTCCGCACGTTGTTAGTGCAGCGGAATCAATTACTCAAGGAGACGGCAGTGTTGCGGCTGGCGCGGCAGGGCAAACCGATCGCCACTTTACGCCAACTCACTGGCACGATTCCGCCTGAATTGATGAATCAGGTGCAGATGCGCTTGTTATTGCAGGCACAACTATCCGGCAATACGAGTGGACTGTCGCCAGAACAATATCAGCGGTTTGCGTTGTTTCAGCAACAGTTGCGCGATCGCCAATCGATTAGCCAAATTCAAGGTGACACGGTACAGACTCAAATTGCGGAAACTGAAACACAACTCGCGAAAGCCGAATTTCAGTTTCAAGTTGAACGCAAATTATTGAATCAAATGACTCCTTTAATGGAACAGGGGGCGATTTCGCGGACTGACTTTTTGCGACGAGCAGTAGATGTCAACACACTGCAAAGTCAACTGAATCAGAATCGGTTACAGAAACGCAAATTACAACTCAGCCGTTTACAAGCGCAGGCTGAAAGTCGGCAGGTGATGACGGATACGTTTCAGGAGTTACAGGGACAATTGGCACAACTCGATGCCCAGTTTGATGGCACGATCAAAACCAATCAACGGCAGTTAATTCAAATCAATGCCCAATTGAATCAACTGCAAACAGACCTGAAAAATCAAGACTTGCGATCGCCTGTTGACGGGATTGTGTTTAACCTGGGGCCGAAACTCCCTGGCATGGTGGTAAAGCCGGGACAAGAATTGCTGCAAGTGGTGCCGAATGAATCCTTAATTGCTCGGGTTCAGGTTGCCAACTCGGATATTGCCAACATTCAAACGGGAACGCCCGTCGAGGTGCGGATTGATGCCTATCCCTTTACCGAATTTGGCTCGGTGGATGGCGTGATCACCAAAGTCAGTCGCGAAGCCCTCTCGCCCAACCCCCAAGCGCCTGAGCAAACCGCTTTTCCGGTGGAAATCAAACTGCAACATCAATTCCTCAGCCGCAAAACAGAACGGCATCCTTTCGTTCCTGGCATGACCGTTGTGGCAAACCTCAAAGTCCGGCAACGAGCGCCCATCAGTTACATTGCCGATGAAGTGATGCGAGTCTTTGACGGGGCGCGATCGGTGAAATAGCTTGGGACGGTTGCAGATAGCGGAGTTACGGCGAATCAAGTATCGTGTTGCGATTCCGCCGCTGCGTCAGCTTGGAGTTGTTGCAGTTGCGCGATCGTCAATTCAGTGACTTCCGCAACTAACTCTAACGGCAGATTCTTCTTGAGCATTTTGAGTGCCACAGATCGCCGCTCCTGCTCTCTCCCTTGCTCTCTCCCTTGTTCAATCCCTTGTTTAATCCCCTTTTCAATCCCTTGTTTAATCCCGATTTGTTCAATTGAGGTGACGTAAGGCATTTTTTGCTCCTGCTCGTACTGCTCCAAGTCTGCCCAAAATAACTGCTTTAATCCTTCCGGTAACTCCATCAGCCAATCGAGAAACCGGAACAAGTTCAGTATATCCTGCCGTTCATAACCCTGCTCATACAACCGTCGAGTGAGTCGAAACTTCCACTCCTTCCGCGTCACCGCATCATGACGAGTATCCTTTGTCTTGAGATGTGCCATCACCGCGATCGCAAACGGATTGGTACTGGTTTCTAATTCAGCCCACTGGGTTTCATAATCCAGCAGCTTGATGATCGGAAATCGAAAGCTGACTGCACATCCCCACAGTTCATCTTGCACAGGTTGGGGTCGCCAAGTCGCTCGCTCATCGCCTAAAATCGCCAAACTTGCGATTTGCTGCTGATAGCGATCGCGCAGACGGTAGTAGTACACAAACATGCGATCGCTGAAGTTCCGCTCTTCTTGATTCTGAATTTCAATATGGGCTAATACCCAGGTTTCCTGCCCAGTCCGTCACCAAACCTTGACTAGTTTATCGAGTAAACGCTTGCCCAACTCGGCATCACGCACCACTTGCCGCAACTCTTGGTCGAGGAAGTCATAGCCACGACTCCAATCAATATCAGCATAAATTTGCGGAAAGAAGAACAGCATAAAATCTGGAAAGTAAGCTTCCAGGATATCCTTCCAGGGGCTATCAAACTCGTCTCGTGGCTCGGTCATTCGCGCACTAAGAAAATATTATCTCAGTGTAGCGAATATTAGCACCGGACTGAGCGATCGCCCCTGTCGCTGATCTGCTCTAGCGAATTGTGACGGTGCCGCGATCCAGCAGGATGGGAGCGGGGTAGTCGGTGTTGGCGTAGGCGGCGATGCCGTAGTCGTAGAGGGTTTGGGTCGGGAGGGAATGGGGATTGAGGGAAAGGGTTAGTTGCGTTTTGGGGGGGAGGGCAGGTTTGAATTCCAGCCAGACGGTGCTCGTTTCATCAATCCACGTGTGTTGAATGGCGATCGCGCGGGTTTGACCGTTTTGAATGACTGCCACTTGCGCCGTTTTGATGTCAAAGGGAATGGGGATTGCCTGGGTATTCTGGGTTTGCAGGGAAAGCGACAACATCGAGAACTGTTCTCCGGCGCGGGCAGGCAGTTGTAACGTAAAGACGTGGGGCTTGAGGGTGGCTCGGCGATCGCGACTCACCGCCGCCGGTTCAAACGTTTGGGTGATCAGGGTGGCCTTTGTTTTCTCAGCCGAGGCCCAGGGTGTGAGGGCGATCGCGCCACTGCTGAGTAGTAACACCAGTAGCAGTTGTTTCATGGCAACTCTCCAGAAAATTGGATGGTCTTGGTTAACAAGCGAAGCACTACACCATGATCCAAAAATGACTGTTCACTTAAAAAGCCTGTTGAGGCAGGATCGAGACTCAACAGGCTCACTCGTGTAGCAGGATTCTGGCTGTGGTGCGTGATGCTGTCGCTAACGGAGTGAGGGATTTGTGATTAGGGATTTGCAGAAAAATCATGTCCCAATGGGCGAATGACCATTACTGGCTTCAACTTAAGCAAAAAGCGCTGACACGCAATGGTTTAAGCCCTCACCCCTTGTGTTCCCCTCTCCCAAAATGGGCGAGGGGAAGGAGTTCCGGCTCCCCTTCTCCCATTTTGGGAGAAGGGGGTGGGGGATGAGGGCGGACTGAAAGCCCTTTACAGCCAAAGTTCCAGCTTAAGTTGAAGCGCATGATGACCATTCGCCCCTACAAACCATTGATGGGGTAGGGGCAAATGGTGATTCGCCCTCTCTTTGCGGTATTTGATGTGGCTACACGAATTGCACCACGTTGCGATTCAGGTTGATGCGATTTTCACCCGTAGGGAAACCCGCTCTGCCATCGCCATCGCCATCAATGTTGGTGTGCAGATTCACATACAAGTTGCCAGCCAGCAAAGCGGCTTGTTCCTCTGGTTTGAGTTCAAATTCACCTGTAATCTTGCCGGACTTGGCATCGGTGGGGGTATTTTCAAAGAAACGAACTACGGTAGCATCCGCGAAATTGCCACGCGAGTCACCTGCCGGACTGAAGTGTAAATGAGTCCCTGAGAGTAAGTTGCCTTCCACATCCTTCGGCACCTTCAAAAAGCCATCGACTAGAGCTTTCGGATCAGCACCACTGAGGATTCTGGCTTTCGGGTCAATTGTGGTTTCACCCTGACTAAACAGCGGCAACCCATCAAACCCTTGATAGTTCCCACTGACTTTGAGCACCCCTTTTTGTAAGTTGAGATTCAGTTCAGTCGTACCAGAACTGTCTGTCGCGAAGGGGAATTCAGTCCCACCTTTGCCCGTGGCAGGATTAAATTTCACCCCATCATCCCCCACATACAGGAAGTCATCCCCATCACCGCCAATCAAGCGATCGCGCCCCTGCGTTCCGGTCAATTGACCATTCCCGCGCTGCGTTTTGAAGCCTTCTTCTTTGAGTCCTTTCAGACTCGCGTTGGCTTCGGGGGTGAGTTTCACAAAATGATTCTCAGTTAAGTCTGTTGCCTTGGTAAAGGTGAGTGACGCGAGAATATGACCTGATCGCTTGTCAATGATTAGGGTGTTGTTCACGGAATCTAGCGGTTGTGCTAATCCTCCTTTGCCGGGATTTTTACCCTGTGCGATCACAATGTTTTTGGGATTGATGCCCGCTAAGGCAAAGCGATCGTTCGCTGGGTCAAAATCAAAGATGCGATTGGTGGTTTCTTTGCCTAAAATAATCGTGTCTTTACCAGTGCCCGTGGTGATGGTATTAAAGCCCCGCCCAGTGCCACGAATCACGTCAGAATCACCAGATGCAATCACCGTATTCGTGCCACCTCTGGGATTGAGGTAATCGCCTCGCGTGCCAATATTGTCTCTGAGGTTAGCATCCTGCTGAACTTTCTTGCTATCTAGATTGCGCGGTGATGCCACTTGGTCTAAAGCAATGTGAAAGGCAGGATTGGTGTTGGTTGGGGGAGCGTGCTCATGTTCATCGGCAGGAAGCGCTTGGTTCAAGGCTTGTTCGAGCGCGGCATCCGGCGCGACGGTGCCTTTAGAGGCTGTATTCGCGGTGTTTAAGCTAGTGGTGGTCGAAGTATCACCGGCTTGTCCCAAGAGTTGATCATGGGACTGTTGTTTAGCATCAAATCCTTCCATAAAAGCTCCTGTGATTGTGAGAAAACAAATCATCAAATTCAGAGATGCGACATGAAATCCACGCACCCTTCGGTCGTTTGTCGTGGATTGCCGAATCTAATCAGGGCAAAGCACGATCGCCCTCAGCACAGGGAACACACGGCGATCGCAGCTCAAGTGAGTCCGACTATCATTAGATTGTGTGGAGTTACGGTCGCTAATGCCATGACGTGAGACGTTATGCTGCTGTTAACGGCAACCTACACGAAAGGCTAGAACCGCAATACCAACTTAATAGTCAGATGGAACTGAGTCGAGAATCAAGAGAACAACAAAAACTTGCACAAAAAACAAGTCTAAAATGACTAAAAACTTGAGATGCGATTGAATTGAAACCTGCTGAGTCAATCATTGCGCTTGCTTACCCCAAAGTATAGCAAACCTTCAATAAATGACAACCCACTTGCGTCAAATGCGAGTAATTAGATTGGCGTTTTCGGTAAAACAGGGTAAAATTCACCCAGTAAATATACTGATTAGCCCCATGAATTCCCTCCCTGATTTCACTTCCCACGGCTACGAGGTGACAAGAGAGATTGGTTTTAACCGCTCCGGTGGGCGGGTGACTTATCAGGCAACGCAAATTAGAACTGGAGAGCAAGTCGTCATTAAGCAGTTCCAATTTGCCAGGGTAGGGAATAATTGGTCACAGTATGATTGCTATCAGCAAGAAATTCAGGTTTTGCGGGGCTTGAATCATCCCGGCATTCCCCGTTACCGGGAATCTTTTCAAACGGTGGATGGGTTTTGCATGGTACAGGAATATATCCCTGCCGTCCCGTTGTCAGTCCCTCGCAGTTTTGATCCGGAGGATGTGAAGCAAATTGCGATCGCGGTGCTTGAGATCCTCAGTTATTTGCAGAATCGCATCCCGCCCGTCATTCACCGGGACATCAAACCGGAAAATATTTTGGTGAATGACGACATTCAAGTGTTTTTGGTGGATTTTGGCTTTGCTCGGATTGGGGATGGCGAAGTTGCGGTGAGTAGCGTTGTCAAAGGCACGATGGGCTTTATGCCGCCGGAACAGTTGTTTAATCGGGAGTTGACCGAAGCCTCTGATTTATATGGGCTGGGGGCAACGTTGATTTGCTTGCTGACCCAGACTAAATCGGTCGATGTGGGGACGCTGCTCGACATTGATCATCGCTTTCACTTCAAACAGCTAGTGCCCAAACTTAACCTGCGCTGGGTGAAATGGCTGGAAAAAATGGTGGAACCCCGCCCCAAAGATCGGTTTCCTAACGCGATCGCCGCCTTAGAAGCGCTCACCCCGATTCCCGTCACGCCGCTGCCGGAAGTGCAATTAGAACACGCTAGCCTCACCCTGAAAGCGCCAGCGATGGGCGCGAAAGTCACCCACACCATTGCCTTGAAAAACGCGATCGCCACCCGCCAACCGTTAGAGGGTCGCTGGGAAGTCGCCGCCCACACCAGCGATCCACCTCACACGCCCGACCACCATGCCTGGATCACTGTCGAGCCAGCCACCTTTGTCGGCAACGAAGTCACTTGTACCATCACCGTGGATACCACCAAACTCCGAGCCGAAAGTTTATTTCAGCGGCAAGTTTTGCTCCATACCAACGGCTTACCCAAAACCTACGCCCTGGATCTCAAAGTTCAGACCGCTGCCCTCCCCGTCCGCCAATATCGCTCCCCCTATGGCTTGATTGGCTTACTGCTGCTGGGCACCATCCCCGTTGCCTGGGTTGCCACCTGGATGGTGCGGATTGTGGGCGAATTCGCTGGTAGCGCGACAGATTATTATAGTCTCATGCTGGTGGGCCTTGGGATTGGGTTGCAACTGACGGCTGGCGTGTTGGCGAGCTTGGGAATGCGCACGGGAGCGATCGCGAATACGATGATTGGCTGTGGGGTCATGGTGACCCTAATGGGGCTCGTTTTGGGCTTAGATGCCAGCGCCCTGTCGACCCTTACCCCGACCTTTGGTTCCGCCGCATCCATCATCGGTGCTGTGGTTGGGTTAATCATCGCCGCGACCACCGGCTCATTGGTCGGGGCGATCGCGGAGTTTTTCACCTTCAAACACTGTAGTCGGCGGTTTGCGATCAGTGTCACGCTGACCACCGTCGCTTGTGGCAGTCTGATCGCGATCGCTCAAATTGTTGGCTTCTTCAATCCCTGGCTGCTTGTCAGCCTACTCGCGACAGGCGGCACCTTGGCCGGACTGTTGATTTATCAAATCCTGTCCCATGTACGGCAAGTGTCCCGCTACCGTCGCGCCGAACGCTACCTGATCAAACCCTAATTGGTGGAAGTCCCAGCAGTGGGTGTGAATACCGTCAACCCGTCGGGAATACATTCCACCTTCACGGGTGTCATCCCAATCACCTCTCCATCCACTACCACTTTTTGCGGTGGCTCGGTCGTAATCGTGACGGTTTGGGCACGGGCATGCACCACATTTTGTTGCTGATTGCCCGATCGCACCATCGCCGCTCCCCACATCCGTAACATGGTAGTAATGGCCTGGACTTTGGTTTCTGCCGCTGCGATCGTCACATCCAGCAACCCATCATCATAAATCACTTCCCCCGCTCCCTGCGCTAAAACTGATGTGGGCGGAGCCGCATTCGCCACCGTGATTGCCGCCGCTTGCAACTCATACACCTCTCCATTCGCTTCAATTTCTGCCTGAAACTGATCCTGATCATCCAGTATTTGCCAGCCCGCCATTAAGTAAGCCATCACGCCCCACTGTTCTTTCAATTCGCGACTAGCCAGATCCACCATCTCCGCTTCATAGCCAATCCCCACCAGCAAAATCATGGGAATCCCATTACACCGAGCCGCATCTACTTGCCGTTTCTGGCCCGCCAAGATCACCTGGCAGGCATTCCGAACAGGCAGTAAGCGGGGAATACCCAAGGCCACTGCAAACGCATTCGCTGTGCCGCGCGGAATAATCCCCAGCGGAATTCCAGTTCCAATTAAGGCTCCGGCGACTGCCGAAATCGTACCATCGCCGCCAGAGGCAATCACCAGATCGGCTCCCTGCTCCAAGGCCATCTCTACCAGTTCCTTCGGATTCGTCTCGGCTGTCGTTTCGTGAATGTGGAGCGACATATGGGGTTGTAACAATTGCTGAATCAGCGTTAGCTCTTGTTCCGCATTGCCCTGTCCCGCCACTGGGTTAAAGATCAAATGCGCCACCAAGCTGTTTGCCAGCTTTTGGATGACGGCCTCCGCCGTGCTGCGATTCGTCGCCAGCGCCACATCATACACATTACAAATTCGCAGTAAAGCTTGAATATCCGGCTCGTGGGGTTGAGCATAGAGCGGATCGACCAGAAAAATGACGGCGATTACGTGTCCCTGGCAAATCTCGGCGGCAATCTGCGTGTCGCCCCCGCGTGGCCCCGACAGCATTTTGTCGATCGCCAATCCTGTCGCATCCTGAATTCGTTGTCCCGTAGTGCCCGTGGCAATCAACCGATAGCGCGACAACACGGGCGCATGAGTCACCGCAAAGTCGGCAATCTGGTCTTTTTGAGAATCGTGAGCAATCAGAGCAATAGTAGAAAGCATGGAGGCCGCCGCGTGAAGGAATGATACTGTCTGGAGACAGGCTAATTTGAGAATCTCCGTATCTTAAAGCAATTTTCTGAAACTTGCAGTCCGACAAACGGTAGAAAAACCAGCATTACGTCACGCATTCCAAGAAGAACTGTAACGTTCCTTACTAATTTCCAGGATTTCTCAGACACTAAAGGTGTGGGACATAGATCGTAACTGTCTCGTGGGTTGAATGAGTTGTCCCACTCTTTAAAATGCTGGACTTGGAGGGAAACATTATGGTGAGCACACCGACTGAAACCTCAACCGAATTCAAAGCGATTCAAGATCAAGCTTTAGTGTTGGAATTTAATCAAGTGGGGATTGCGGATGTTCCCATTGTGGGAGGCAAAAACGCCTCTCTGGGGGAAATGATCCAGCAATTAGCCTCGCAGGGCGTTAACGTGCCCAATGGCTTTGCGACTACCGCTTACGCCTATCGTTACTTCATCGAATCCGCCGAACTGGAGCACCAATTACGGCAACTCTTCGCGCAACTGGACGTGGATAATGTCCTGAGTTTGCAAGCCGTTGGGCAGCAAGCTCGATCGCTGATGTTACAAACGCCCTTCCCGCAGCCACTTCAAGACGCGATCGCCGCTGGGTATGCCCGCTTGTGTGCCCAATATGGCGAAGATACGGATGTGGCGGTGCGATCGAGTGCCACCGCCGAAGACCTGCCGGATGCTAGTTTTGCGGGACAGCAGGAAACCTACCTCAATGTCCACGGGTTACCGGGTGTGCTGGATGCCTGCCATCGTTGCTTTGCCTCCATCTTTACCGATCGCGCCATTTCCTACCGTCACCAGCGGGGCTTCGACCACTTCACGATTGCCCTCTCCGTCGGCGTGCAAAAAATGGTGCGCTCCGATCTGGCGGCATCTGGCGTGATGTTCTCGATTGACACTGAAACCGGCTGTAAAGATGTCGCCTTCGTCACTGCCGCCTACGGATTGGGGGAAAACGTTGTCCAGGGAGCCGTCAACCCCGATGAGTACTTTGTCTTCAAACCAACGTTGAAACAGGGGTTCCGGCCCATTGTGCGCAAACGGTTGGGGACGAAAGAAATCAAAATGGTGTATGACGTGGGCGGGTCGAAGCTGACGAAGAATATCACTGTGCCGCCCTGCGATCGCCAACTGTATGCCATCACCGACGAGGAAGTGCTGCAACTGGCGCGCTGGGCTTGCCTGATTGAAGACCACTACACCCAAGTGCGCGGCACCTACACGCCGATGGATATGGAGTGGGCGAAAGATGGGATTACGGGTGAGCTGTTCATCGTCCAGGCGCGGCCCGAAACGGTGCAATCGCAAAAAGTCGGCAATGTCCTCAAATCCTACAGTTTGAATGGCGCTCAACAACACGCCACCGTCCTCACCGTGGGACGAGCCGTAGGCGAAATGGTAGGACAGGGTACTGCGAAAGTGATTTTGGATGTCAACCGGATTAACGAATTTAAGCCGGGAGAAGTCCTGGTCACCAGCCGCACCGATCCCGACTGGGAACCGATCATGAAAAAAGCCAGCGCGATCGTCACCAATCGCGGTGGTCGCAATTGCCATGCGGCGATCATTGCGCGGGAGATGGGAATTCCGGCGATCGTCGGGTGCGGCAATGCCACGGATCTGATGCATACCGGACAGGACATCACCGTATCCTGTTGTGAAGGGGAAGATGGTAAAGTCTACGATGGCTTAATTCCGTTTGAAATTCGGGAAGTGGCATTGGATAATTTGCCCCGCACTCGCACCCAAATCATGATGAATGTCGGGAATCCGGATGAAGCCTTCAGCCTCGCCACCATTCCCAATGATGGGGTGGGTTTAGCCCGCTTAGAATTCATCATCGCCAATCAAATTCAAGCTCATCCGTTGGCTTTAATTCACTACGATCGCCTCACAGATGAACTAGCTCATTATAAGTTGGCAGACTTAACGAGGCACTATGACAGCAAACCTGAGTACTTTGTCGATAAGCTGGCGAAAGGCGTGGGCGCGATCGCGGCTGCCTTCTATCCCAAACCCGTGATCGTCCGCATGTCGGACTTCAAGAGTAACGAGTATGCCAACTTACTCGGCGGCAAAGAGTTTGAACCCACCGAAGAAAACCCGATGATCGGCTGGCGGGGAGCCTCTCGCTACTACGATGACAACTATCGCGAAGGGTTTGCCCTGGAATGTGAAGCCATGAAACGGGTGCGGGACGACATGGGCTTAACCAACGTCATCCTGATGATTCCGTTCTGTCGCACCCCCGACGAAGGTCGCCAGGTGCTAGCAGAAATGGCGAAAAACGGGCTGCACCGGGGCGAAAACGGCTTACAAGTCTACGTGATGTGCGAACTGCCCAGCAACGTCATCCTGGCGGACGAATTCAGTGAAGTCTTCGATGGCTTCTCCATCGGCTCCAATGACCTGACCCAACTCACACTAGGATTGGATCGCGATTCCGCCCTCGTCGCCCGGTTGTTTGATGAACGTAATCATGCCGTCAAACGGATGATCAAACAGGTGATTCAAACTGCCAAAATCAAGCAACGTAAGATTGGCATCTGTGGGCAGGCACCCAGCGATTACCCCGAATTCGCCCGCTTCCTGGTCGAACAGGGGATTAACTCCATCAGCCTCAACCCGGATTCTGTCCTCAAAACCATGCTCGAAATCGCGGAGGCAGAAAAGTTCTAAGGCTTGTGATTTAATCAACGTTCCGAAGTAATCATTTGTCGTTTTTCTGTTTCTGCCCTGTGATAGAGGAGCGATCGCGGACTGTTCGTTACGATACAAACATATCAAATGAATACTTCATAACGAGGACAGAATTATGAGCACTGAAGATAGAGTTAAAGCAACTGCTAAAAACGTCGAAGGCAAAGTCCAGGAATTCGTTGGAGAAGTGACTGGCGATCCTGAGCAAAAAGCTGAAGGCAAAGCAAAACAAGCCGAAGGCAATGTTCGCCACTCTGTTGAAAACGTCAAAGACGATGTTAAACGGGCGATCGACTAACACTTCGACACTTTAGAGGGTTCTCAAGTTTGGTGCAAACAGGGAGTCTGGAGCGATTTGCTCCAGACTTTTTTTAATTTCCTTTAGGGTAACTACTAGACATCAAATCAATCGAAGCTCAATCAGCCACGCACCGTTAATCAATCTGTCACACTATCTCCTGCGACAGAAGTCATCTCAACCACAACAGTTCTAGAGGTAGAAGCGATTTTAACAGCAACCTTTCATACTGACGATATTGAATGATTGAGGTCTAAAAAACATTATGACTAATAACCCCAGAGTAGAATCTGATATTTACGATCGCGGTATTGTTCCCGCTGAAACCGCTGCTCGGCAAGAGCGTGAAGGCGACGATTACAAACACACACCCGATGCAGAAGGTGAAGATCAAATCGACACCACAGGTGGTTATACCGTTGATCGGGAAGGCTTATTGAACAATTACGCGATCGAGCCAGAAATGTACTACGAAGTGCCAGGTGATGCTCGCGAAGAAATCGAAGCGGATGTGGATCAACGCGCCGCCGAGCTGCATGACATTAACGATAACGACGAAACCGGACTGCTCACCGCAGATCACGACCACCGGGGCAAAGGCCCAGGAATCATTTAACCGACTGATGTAAGGAGTCAATCATGCTTGGATTTTTATTCACCACCTTAGCCACAGCCCTGAGTTTGCTGGTGGTTGATCTCGCGGTTCCCGGTGTCGACTTAGCCAACTTCCCGGCTGCTATTATCGCCGCGATCGCGATCGGGGGTGTTAATGCTGCCATCAAACCAGCGCTCTCCACCCTCTCCATGCCGTTGAACGTGATCAGCCTGGGCTTTGCCTCGCTGGTGGTCAACGGGCTGTGTTTCTGGCTGGCCGCAGTGCTGGTGCCCGGATTTGGGGTGAGTGGACTGCTCGCCTTCTTCTTGGGGCCAGTCATTCTGTCCGCTGTGAATACCTTCTTAAATCAGTACTTCGTCAGCCGCAACCCCAACCTGAACATCAAAACGGGTGTCGGGAATGGCTAGGGGCTAATCTGACCCCATCCGTACCAGGCTATCTGTTTTCAAAAATCTCCCAAGAAGGCATCTGTGAAGCAGGTGCCTTTTTTTGCTACTATGCCTTGATGGTACGAAATACAATACGATCTGGATGGTCTTTTTATCCTAAAAATCCGGCTGTAATCGGCTCCCTCATGATCTTTTGGGGGTGGCTCTACAAGTATTACTTTCGGGTTAAAACCAGCGGCTGGGAGCAAATCCCCCCCGATCAGCAAGTCCTCTTAGTAGGATCACACAACGGCGGGCTGGCCTCCCCCGACATGTTCATGATGTTGTATGACTGGTTTCAGCGGTTTGGGCTGGAACGTCCCGCCTACGGACTGATGCACCCCTCCGTCTGGAAAGTTTCCCCCTTCCTCGCCGAGATTGCCGCGCAAGTGGGGGCAGTTGCCGCTCATCCCAAAGTCGCGATCGCGGCGCTTCGGCAAAACGCCAGCGTCCTCGTTTATCCCGGTGGCGCGAAAGATGTTTTCCGCCCGTACCCGCTGCGGCACAAAATTTGTTTGGGGGGGAATCAGGCTTTTGTTAAACTGGCACTGGAATTTGAAGTGCCGATCATTCCCCTGATTTCCTATGGCGCGCATGAAACATTCGTCGTCCTAGAGGATGTCTATCCCATCATTCAACAATGGCATGAACAGGGAATGCCCTGGCTGTTTGATGTTGATCCGGAAGTATTTCCCATTTATTTGGGGTTGCCCTGGGGTCTAGGGATCGGGCCATTGCCGCACATTCCAGTTCCCAATCAGATTCATACGCGCGTTTGTGCTCCCATCACCTTTCCCCGTTATGGTCGCGCCGCTGCCCGTGATCTCAATTATGTGAATGAGTGCTACAACTCCGTCTGTGTGCAGATGCAAGAAGCAATGAATGAATTAGTCTACTCAATTGAGCATCATGATCACATTGAATGATGAAATCAATTTGATTAATGACAACATCGCACTAGTATCCAAGATAACACTGCAACTTAATCAAGAATCGTTGCCCAGAAAGACGTGATTCAAATCTAATCTCGCTATTCTAAGTGCAGAAGATAGGAGAAGATTATGAAGTACACTCATTGGATCAAAGGATTTTGCGCAGGTGCTTGCGTTGCTAGTATTGCCCTGCTACCAAGTATGAGTCCCGTCTCGGCTCAAACCAATACAGCTCCCGGTAGTACTGCTGGTTCAACGACAGCTCCTGCTCCCACCGATCCCGCAACAGGTACGACTGGGACAACAGGGACAACAACTGATCCCACCACGGGCACGACAGCATCTCCCACAGGTACCACAGTTGCACCGGGAACAGCAGGTACGACGGGCACAGACATGGGCACCACTGCACCCGCAACCACGGGCACCACGGGCACCACGGGCACCACTGCGCCAACAGGTACGACCAGCACGACGGGCACCACGCCTTATAACACCACTAGTCAGACAGAAAGCGATCGCGATTTCGACTGGGGTTGGTTAGGGCTACTTGGTTTGGCAGGACTCGCAGGACTGGCGAAAAAACCAGAAGACCGCACCGTTTACCGGGATCCGAGTGTGAGCGATCGCACCACCAACCGTTACTAAGACTGAGATGGAGGGAAGTTCGGCTGAACTTCCCTCCATGTGAGGCATTGATTATTGAATAAATTAATTTATTTGAGGAGACTTGATCATGTTGGATAATTTGCTGACCAAAGGTCTAATTCAGTTCCAGATTGAGTGTAATAAATCCTCCCATCCTTCTCAATGTTGTACCTGTCGTCAGTCGTTCAAACTGCAAGAGGCAAGAGTCATTGCTTGTAATGCGCAGGGCGATCGCTATGGTGATTTGTGTACCAATTGCATTGCGAAAGGATCATCTTGGTTATCTAATCGTATTCAACATCAAGTCTTACAACTCTCTCAAGCAAGTTGATACCTGGCTAAAATGAGTGTTACAAAAAATAGGCACTCTGACTCTATCAGCTTTGCAAAGCCAGATCTAAGGGATTTCTAGAAAAATCATATTTCAACGGACGAACGGCCATTCGCCCCTACAAACCGTTGATGGCGTAGGGTTGAATGGCAATTCGCCGTTGCTTTACGGTATTTTATTTCCCCGCAAGCCCCTAACATTGCCATAGGGTGCTATTGGCGATCGCTTAACGCCCATCATCGTGAGAGTTATAGGTGCATTACAGCGTTGCCTAACAGCCCCCTACGCAGAAGCCTATCTCTTATGGTCAAGCGTAACGCACAACGGCCACACCCATTACCCATCACCCATTACCCATCACGCCTATTTCTTGCAAGCCAGCGTCACTCCATCCGCAATGGGCACGAGACTCAGAGTAATGCGATCGTCGCGATGCAATTTCTCATTTAAAGCTCGAATTTTAGTGGTGCGAGTGTCCAGAATCGCGGGATCTGCCACGTCACCCGACCATAGGACATTATCAATGGCAATTAAGCCACCCGATCGAATCAGTTGTAGCGACTGTTCATAATACTGATCGTAGTTGCTTTTATCAGCATCAATAAACGCAAAATCGAACGTATTGGACTGACCCTCGGCAATTAATGCAGCTAAAGTATCGATCGCTGGAGCAAGGTGTAACTCGATTTTGTCTGCTACACCTGCTTGTTCCCAGTAGCGCCGAGCGATCGCGGTATAGTCCTCGCTGACATCACACGCCACAACCTTCCCATCTGGGGGTAAAGCGAGAGCCACAACGAGCGCACTGTAACCTGTAAAGACACCCACTTCCAATGTTTTTTTCGCGCCCATCAGTTGCACCAACAAAGCCATTAACTGTCCCTGTTCGGGCGCAATTTGCATTTGGTTCATCGGATGGGTCGCAGTTTCGTGGCGTAAGGCGGTCAGGATGGGCGCTTCTCGTAACGAGACGGACAGCAGGTAATCGTAGAGGCGATCGCTCAAGCCCAAGGTGCGATTTGACATGGAACCTAACCCCCATGGAAGGGAATGGTCGCCAGGGGGAGTAAAACCAGGACTAGCGCCAAAATCCACCCAGAATACACGGAGGATTGAATAGCAGGCGGCTCTAACAACGCATCGATCCGTTCCGTCAGGCGATCGCGAGATTCGGCCCAACTAAAAGCGGCACACAGATCGGGCGACCACATCGGTGCTCCCACGACCAGCAGCAATGATTCTGCCAGCAGGAGTGGATCGACTTGCTGCGCGGCATAGCGATCGGCACGAAGTTCTCGCAACATCAACAATTCGTGCCATAAGGTTTCCGTTTGGGGCAACCAGCAGGTGAGTCGCCGCAACCAGCCCAGCCCGAAAAACCAAAATGTATCGTGATAAATCTCGTGGGCACGTTCATGCACCAAGACGGCTGTGAGATGAGCCTCATCCAACTGTTGCAATAAGCCCTGACTCACTACTAACTCCGATTGCCAGAAGCCAATTTGGGCACTGTAAGGTGTTGCCGTTGCCAGCAAGCGAGCCGCCTGTCCCTGCACTTCCACCACGGGATGTTGGCGCATTTGACGCACCGTTTGCCAGCCCTCCCAGGCCAATTTAACGCCAGAGGCGATCGCCCAGCTCAGAAAGGCAAACGCCAGATCGTAACTGAAGCTGCTTTCCCAATGTCCCATCATGCGTCCCGTTGGCCCCATCCAGAGAATCGCGATCGCGGTCATCAGAAGCAACAGCGGGGAGAATAAAAATAGAGCCAGCGTGCGTTGCCAGCGTAAAGCCAGATTTGCCGTTGGAGCCAGCGGACAGCAGCGGACAGCCCACGCGAACCCCAAGCCCGTTAGCAACATCAGTAAGTGCATTTACTCAGCCTCCCGTGCTTGGCGCACCGCTCGCAGTTTGGCGGCGATCGCTTCCAACTGTTCCACACTGGTTTGATCCAGACTGTCGGCAAATGCCGCTACCACATCCGGATTGCTAACCGCTAAAAATTGATTCAACTGCTCATAAGAGTGCAACGCTTTTGCCTGTTCCCGCGACACCAACGGTCGCCAGGTGAAACTGCGTCCTTGCTTGTCACAAGCCAACCAGCCCTTATTCGTCAACCGATTCAACACCGTCGTGACTGAGGTGTAGGCCAATTCGCGATCGGGGTCAGCCAGAATGCGATCGTGCACATCCTTCACCGTGACGGTGTCCAACTCCCAAATAATCTGCAAAATTTCGCGCTCTAACGGTCCCAGCGACAGTTGTTTCGGACGATGATGCGGTAAAGCTGCCATAGGCAAGTGACCCGAACAGGTGCATATTCATTCTTATTTAGAGTACCGCATTGTTTAGAAACGGGCGTTAGTCCCGCGAAAATCCCTTTTCTACCCCCCCTTCTAATCCCTCCCAACGTATCACCCGTTTTTACCAACCTCGTCCGGCGGAGGAGACGTGCCAACGGCACCGTCTCTACAACCCTTCCCTCGTCCGCCGGAGGAGACGTGCCAACGGCACCGTCTCTACGAATTTT